>JBGPVO010000009.1:0-13881 GCA_041491705.1 Verrucomicrobiia bacterium | reverse complement strand
CAGTCGAGCACCCGGGTCAGCAGATCGCCGTACGAACACGAACCCGACGGCATCGCCAGCGCCATCTCGCCGCGATGCGCTTCCATCTTCTCGATCAGGAACTCGATCATCAGCCTGCACCTCCGAGATAGACGATTTGTCCGGTGATCATGGCGCTCTCGGGCCTGAGGAAGAAGTCGATCACGTTGGCCACGTCGCTAGACTCGGCCCAGCGCGGGATCGCCTGGCGCGCCAGCAGCTTCTCGATCTTCTCGGCGCCGACGTTTCCGGTCAGCTGCGTCTTGATGGGACTCGGACCTACCGCGTTGCACGTGATCCCGAAGGGCGCAGCCTCGCGGGCCACGATCCGCGTGAACGTCTCGACGGCACTCTTCGAGGCGGCGTAAATAGCTTCGCCCTCGAGTCGCATCGGCACGGCGACGGTGGTGAAGTTGACAATGCGCCCTGCCTGCGAAGAGCGCAGCAGCCGCAGGGCCGCGTGAGTAAACGCGAAGGTGCCCAGGAAATTGGTGGCCATGATCTGGCGCGCCGTGTCGAACGGCGTCAGCGCGACCGGGTTCATGCTCGCGATGCCGGCGTTGTTGATGAGCACGTCCAGCCGGCCGAACCGCTGGCGGATCTCGAAGAACCTGGCTCGCACCGCCGTCTCGTCCGTCACGTCGACCTGCAGGTGCGTGTAGCGTTCGTGAGTCACCACGGCCGGACCGCGCGCGCAGCCGGTGACCAGGTCGCCCTGCCCGAGGTAGTGTTCGACCAGGTGCGCGCCGATGCCCCGGCTGGCCCCGGTGATCAGAAGATGCCGGGAAGTCGTCACTGGGTCGCGTGGAGGCTTTCCTGGATGTAGGCCACCAGGGCGTCGACGCTGCGAAACGGGCTCCGGGCCTGCGACATCGCGCGCGCGTCGCTGAGCGTGACGTTCAGGCCCCGGTCCTGGAGCGCCTCTTCGATGTCGATGAGCAGCGACACCAGCCCCAGCGAGTCGAGGGGGCTTCCGGCGCCGAACAGCCGCGCGGTCGGCGAAACTTCGAGCTGCGCCGCCGGCTTGCGCGCCATGTTGATGTTCCGGATTGCGCGGAGTACCAGTTCCTGAAGCTCATCGGGGTTCACGGACACGCTCCTGACTCGTCATCCATATGCGAGGACATTCAACTGGACACGACAAGGCTATGCCCCGTCGAGCCGGCCGAACGAGCATGGTGAATGATTGCACAGATTCTTGAGAACTTCATCCCGGAATTTGCGGCGGCGCCGGATCGTTGAATCGGGCGCCGCCGGGGTCCAAAACACCGTCTCGGCGCCCTTCCATGTCCGGCGGAAGTCCGGATGAACCGATCTCTCATCGCCCGGTGTATGATTTCCGCGGCGCCCGCCCGGTTGCCCAGCCTATCGCGGGCCGATATGGCCGTTGGGGTGGGTCGATCGCGGCCGGCAAAACAAAGCGGACAAGCATGTCAATGTTGGGGTTCAATCCGGATTTCAAATCCAACGCCACCGTTCTCTGTCTGGGCGCGCATTGCGATGACATAGAGATCGGATGCGCAGGCGCCCTGCTGGAACTGCGGCAACGGTATCCGGCGTTGCACGTTGTGTGGACGGTCTTTTCGGGAACCGAGGATCGCACAGCCGAAACCAGGTCCGCGGCAGCAAGGCTGCTCGGAGGGGGGGCGGGCTACAGCGTGAACGTGCACCGGTTTCGCGGCAGCTATTTTCCGTCCTGCACCTCGGACATCAAAGACGCATTCGAGACGATCAAGGCTCAGGTGAATCCGGATCTGATCTTCACCCACTTCTTGCAAGATCGCCATCAGGATCATCGCGTGATCGCCGAACTGACCTGGAACACCTTTCGCGATCATGCGATTCTTGAATACGAGATCGCGAAATTCGAGGGTGATCTGGGGCAGCCTAACGTCTATGTCCCGCTCGCCAGGGCCAACATGGACCTCAAGGTGAGCACCCTGATGGACTCCTTCCCTTCGCAGCACTCGCGAACGTGGTTCGACCCCGACCTGTTCAAAGGGCACATGCGCTTGCGCGGCATGGAGTGCAACGCCCCCAGTCGCTATGCCGAGGCATTTCACGCGCGCAAGCTGAGGGTGTGATTTCTGTCGAGCGAGCGGGAACCCGCGCGATGGTCTGTGCATATGTGCACGCATTTTGGCGCCTTTGGCCAGGGCGTAAATGCGATAATTGCGCCTGATAAGCCAATTTCCCGGAAACCCTCATGCGGCTACACAAGAAACCGATTCCCCTTCAGGATCTCCTAGACGAGGACCTGGATTCCGTTTGCCAGGACTTGGCGGAAGAGTTCGGCCGCATGTCCGGGGGGCGCTTGCTCATCACCGGCGGCGGAGGTTTTCTGGGCTACTACCTGGTGCAAAGCGCGTTGCACTGGAATCGCTCGCATTCGACGGGCGGCAAGATCGACATCACCGTTTTCGACAACTATATGCGTGGCGTGCCGGCATGGCTCGAGGCTCTGCGCAAATCACCCAACCTCACTTTGGTGCGGCAAGACATGATTCTGCCCTTGCCCAAGGACATGCCGCATTTCGATTACATCATTCATGCTGCCGGCATTGCGTCGCCCATGTACTACCGCGCGCAGCCGCTCAAGTGCATCGATGCCAACATCAACGGCATTCGAAATCTGTTCGATTACGCCGTTGCCGAACGCAACGCGGGCCGCCCGCTGCAGGGGTTCCTGTTCTATTCGTCGAGCGAAATCTACGGCGATCCCGTCGCCAGCGCCATTCCCACGCCGGAAACTTATCGCGGCAACGTCTCCTGCACCGGGCCGCGCGCCTGTTATGACGAGTCGAAACGCTTCGGTGAAACTTTGTGCGTGACGTTCGCAAAGCAGGAGGGCATACCCGCACGGATCGCCAGACCGTTCAACAACTACGGACCCGGACTCAAAATCACCGACGGGCGCGTGCTGCCGGATTTCGCCAGCAACGTATTGGCTGGGCGCGATATCGTGATGTTCTCTGACGGCAGTCCCAAACGAACCTTTTGTTACGCGACAGATGCAATCACCGGCTACTACAAAGTGTTGGTGCGCGGCGGCAACGGCGAAGCCTACAACATCGGCATCGATCGGCCGGAAATCTCCGTGGCGCAATTGGCGGCCACGGTTGTAAGTACCGCCCAGGAGTTATTCGGCTATCGCGGCAAGGTCGTATTGGGCCAGGCCAAAGAAGCCGACTACTTGATCGACAATCCGAACCGGCGTTGCCCGATCATCGACAAGGCGCGATCGGAGCTGGGCTACGACCCAAAAGTGTTTGTGGATGAAGGCATCCGGCGCTCCCTTATCTGGTATTTCCACAATCAAGTGGCGGAAGCGGCGTAATGAACATTTCAATTATCGGCACGGGTTATGTGGGTTTGGTCTCTGGCGCTTGTCTGGCCGATCGCGGTCACAATGTTGTCTGCGTGGATATCGACAAGCGCAAGGTGGATTCCATAAATTCCGGGCAAGCGCCGATCCACGAGTTGGGTTTGCCCGAGTTGCTGAAGCGCAACGTGGGCGTGCGTTTGTCGGCGACCATGGATCTGCCGGCCGCGGTAGCCGGGTCCGACATTACTTTCATTGCGGTCGGCACGCCGGCGATAGACGGACACATCGATCTGCGCTTCGTCGAACAGGCAGCGGCCGAGATCGGCCGTGCCCTGCGCGACAAAAAGAGCTATCACACGCTCGTGGTAAAGAGCACGGTAATTCCCGGCACTACCGACGGGGTCGTGCGTCAGAGCGCGGAAAAAGCTTCCGGAAAAGTGGCGGGCCGCGATTTTGGCCTGGGTATGAATCCGGAATTCCTGACCGAGGGGCGCGCGATCGAGGATTTCATGACGCCCGACAGGATCGTGATCGGCGGGATCGACCGGCGTTCGCAGGACGCGTTGCAAAGCGTGTACGCAAGTTTCGACAGGACGCCGACGATTCGCACCAATTGCAGTACCGCCGAGATGATCAAGTACGCCTCCAATTCCCTGCTCGCTACGATGATCTCCTTCAGCAACGAGATAGCGCGGCTGTGCTCGGCGGTCGGCGACATCGATGCCCTCGATGTGATGCGCGGCGTGCATCAATCGCTCTATTTGACTTCGTACGTCGAGAATCGGGAACCGGTGAGGGCCTCGCTCAGCAGCTTTCTCGAAGCAGGTTGCGGCTTCGGCGGCAGTTGTCTCCCCAAGGATGTGACTGCACTGGTCGCGCAGGGCGCGGACCTGGGCATCCAAACCCCCATGCTGCGTGCGGTGCTGGATATAAACCGCAATCAACCCGAGGAAATGGTGCGCCTGGTAACGAAGCATATTCCCGACCTGCGCGGCGTCAAGACGACGATTCTGGGACTGGCCTTCAAGCCCGATACCGACGACCTCCGCGAGTCACCCGCGTTTCCGATTATTTCCTTGCTGCGCAGTGCGGGGGCGGACATAACCGCGTACGACCCGATCGCGCGCCCTGAAAATCACGCGGGACTTGCGGGCGTGCGGCTCGCACAGTCGTTGGCCGATGCGCTCAGGCAAGCGCAGGTGGTAATGCTGGTAACCCGGTGGAAGCAATTCGAGCATATTGCCGACGAGCTGGCAAAGTTGGGGCTCGATCCGCTGGTCGTCGATGGGCGGCGTGTTCTCGATCAATCGGAATTCAAGCACTACGAAGGTATCGGTTGGCGGCGGCTTGCAGCAGGACCTGCAGGACGACCGTCATGAAAGTAGTATTGTTTTGCGGCGGTCTCGGCACGCGCCTGCGCGAGCATTCAGACACGATTCCAAAACCGCTCGTAAATGTGGGGGCGCGCCCGATCATCTGGCACTTGATGCGTTACTACGCGCATTTTGGCCACAAGGATTTCATCCTTTGCCTGGGCTACCAGGGCCAGATGATTCGCGACTATTTCCTGAAGTACAGCGAGAGCTTGTCGAACGATTTCACCCTCTCCGAAGGCGGCACGAAAATCGATTTGTATGGTTCCGATATTCAGGACTGGCGCATTACCTTTGTCGAAACCGGGTTGCACTCGAACATCGGTCAGCGCCTGGTACGCGTGAAGAAATACCTGGGTCAAGACGACATGTTCCTTGCAAACTACTCGGACGGTTTGTCGGATTTGCCTCTCAACGCGATGATCGACGAGTTCCGGGGCAAGAAACTGGTCGCGAGTTTCGCGACAGTGCGTTCCTGGCAAAGCTTTCACTTCGTGGAGTCCACCCCCGACGGCCTGGTCAAAGCGATAGGGCCGCTGCGCAACCATGACTTGTTGATCAACGGCGGCTACTTCGTGCTGCGCAGGGAGATATTCGACCATATTCGTGAAGGCGAGGAACTGGTCGAGCGCCCATTTGCAAGATTGATCGACAAGCAATTGCTCGGTACGTACGCGCATCGCGGTTTCTGGCAGGCAATGGACACCTTCAAGGACAAGATCGCGTTTGATCAACTCGATGCTCAGGAGCAATGCCCCTGGATGGTGTGGAAACCGGCTCGCGAAGGTGCGGCGAGCCCGAAAACCGGTGGCGCCGTCCCGTGATTTTCACGCCGACGAGAATTGCTGGTGTCCACGTAATCGATATCGAAAAACGTCAGGACGACCGCGGCTATTTCGGCCGCACGTGGTGCGAGCGCGAATTGGCCGCACAGGGACTGTCGACACGCATAGCTCAGGTGAACGCGGCCGTGAGCCTGAAAGCGGGCACGCTGCGCGGCATGCACTATCAGCGCGCGCCGTTTGCCGAAGTGAAGATAATGCGTTGCCAGCGTGGGGCCGTTTTCGACGTCATCGTCGATCTGCGCCGGGATTCCGCCACATACTCGCAATGGGTTGGCGTCGAGTTGACGGCCGAGAACGGCAGGATGCTGTATGCACCAGAAGGATGCGCGCACGGCTATGTGACGTTGCGCGAAGACACCGAACTGTCATATTCCACATCGCAGTTCTACGCGCCGGACGCTGCCCATGGCGTTCGGTTCGACGACCCCGCTTTTGGCATTCAATGGCCCGTGGCGGCGAGCGTCATTTCGGCGCAAGATCGCAATTGGCCGATACTCGAGAAATGAGCACTGCCATGGGCTTTCCGCTATATTGATGCTCTCAAACATGGATATGACGCTCATCGAGACGCGTGCTGGCGCACTGGTACTTCCGGAATTTCCACATTGAGTTGAGGATTCAATCATGATCATCGTCGATACCGCATTGCAAAAACGTCTGGACGCGGGCAATCCCGTTCGGGTCGCCCTGGCGGGCGCCGGTTACATGGGCCGCGGCATCGCACTTCAAATTATTACGGCCATTCCGGGATTGCGGCTGGTGGCGATTGCCAATCGCAATGTGTCGCAGGCGGAACGCGCGTATCGCGAAGCAGGCGTGCAGAATTTCCGGTCCGTCGCCAGCGCAGCCGAACTCGATAAAGCCATCGCTGCCGGCGAGTACGCGGTGAGCGACGATCCGACTGCGCTGTGCCAGGCGGGCGCGGTGGAAGCGGTCATCGAAACGACCGGCGACGTCGAATACGGCTCGCGTGTGGCATCGGAAGCCCTGCGCAACGGCAAACACGTCATCCTGATGAATGCCGAGGTCGACGCGGCGGTTGGCCCGATTCTCAAGGTGTACGCCGATCGCAACAACGTCGTCTATACCTACACCGATGGCGACGAGCCCGGTGTTGCGATGAATCTCCATCGATTCGTCGCAGGCATCGGTTACAAGCCCGTGCTGATGGGGCAGATAAAAGGTTTCCTGGATCGCTATCGCAACCCCGATACGCAACGCGAGTTCGCGACTAAGGCCAAACAGAAGCCCGAGATGGTTGCGTCATTTGCCGACGGCTCCAAGCTCGCGATCGAATCCGCGATCATCGGCAATGCCACAGGCTTTCGTCCCGGCAAACGCGGCATGTACGGCCATCGTTGCAAGCATGTGAAGGATTTGCTCAACCTCTTCTCCGTCAACGATTTCGCGAATGGCGGCCTCGTCGATTTTGTGCTGGAAGCGGAACCGCACACCGGCGCGTTCGTCATGGGGTTCAACGACGATCCCGTCAAGAGCCAGTACATGAAGTATTTCAAGATGGGCGATGGACCGCTCTACATGTTCTACACTCCCTACCATCTTCCGCATTTGCAGTTGCCCGCGTCGGTCGCGCGCGCCGTGCTGTTCAAGGATCCCACTCTCACTCCGCGCGGCGCACCCGTGTGCGACGCCGTTGCATATGCAAAGCGCGATCTGAAAGCCGGCGAAACGCTGGACGGAATGGGCGGCTTTGCCTGCTATGGCCTGGTGGATACCTACGAGAACTCGCTTGCGGCGAACAGCCTGCCAATGTCGTTGTCGGTTGGCTGCCGCTTGAAGCGCGACATTCGCAAGGACGAGGCCGTCGCCTACACCGATGTCGTATTGCCGACGGGTCGCCTGTGCGACCGGTTGCGGGCGGAGCAAACCGCGCACTTCGCGGCGCAGTCGGTGCGTCGAGCTTAGCCAGAACGACCAGAGTCCCGCGTTCAGCGCCGGCAACCGAACAGCGGTCCTTGCATCGCGTGTAAGTGGAACCGTGGCGCATCTCCACGGCGTGGGGACTTCTAGCGTGCCTCGGACAACTACCCCGTAAAGAGTTCACACATGGCCAAAGTGGCAATTTTGGGCACGGGAATTTCCGCGTTTGGCGCGGCGAGTCAGCTTAAATCAGAAAAGGTCGACGTGGTTCTGTACGACAAGAATTCGTTTCACGGCGGACATACGGTTTCGCTGAAGTACAAAGAGGGCTTCACTTTCGATATCGGCCCGCACGTTTCGTTCACCAGCGATACGCGCATTCAGGAGATGCTGGCGGCGAACGTCGATGGGCAATTCGATACCCACGATTACAAATTCACCAACTACTGGAAGGGGCACTGGCTGGGCCATCCCGCGCAAACCAACCTGTACGGTTTGCCGCCGGAAGTCATCGTCAGGATCGTCGCCGATTTTGTGGCGCAGGGCGGCAAGCAGGTCGATATCAAGAACTACGAGGACTGGTTGCTGGTTGCCTACGGCCGCACCTTTGCCGAGCAGTTTCCGGGCCAATACACCTTCAAGTACCACACCACGCCGGCGCGCAACCTGACCACCGACTGGATGGGTCCGCGCATGTACCGCCCCAATCTGGAGGAGATGCTCCACGGCGCCTTGAGTCCGATCACGCCCAACGTCCACTACATCCAGAAGTTTCGCTATCCCAGGCAGGGCGGGTTTACCGCGTATCTGTCGAAGTGGGCCAAGACGACACACATGGAGTTGAATCACGAGGTCGTGCGTATCGAGCCGAAGCTTAGGCAGGTGACGTTCAAGAACGGGCTCACGACTGGTTACGATGCGTTGATCTCGTCCATACCGCTTCCGGAACTGGTCAAGTTGATCGCTGGAATACCGCGCGACGTCGTTGCGGCGGCAGAACGGCTCGCCTGTTCGGCCTGCGTTCTGGTCAATATCGGATCGGGCCGGGATGACTTCGCCGATACGCATATCGACTATTTTTACGATCTCGATGTGATATTTCCGCGCATCAGCTATCCGCACATGATGGCCAAGAGCAACGCGCCGGCAGGCTGCGGCAGCGTGCAGGTGGAAATATATTTCTCGCCCAAGTACCGCCCGTTTACCGGCAAGGCCGAAGACTACATCGAACCCACCCTTCGCGACCTCGTCCGTTGTGGCGTGCTGCGCGAAGACGAAAAGATCGTCTTCAAGAATGCCGTCTACATACCTTACGCGAACATCATCTTCGACCACGATCGAGCCGCAGCGCTCAAGCGGGTTCAGGACTACCTGGACGAGGTGGGCATCCAGGCCTGCGGCCGCTACGGCGAATGGGGCTATTTCTGGACCGACGACAGCATCAAGAGCGGCGAGCGGGCCGCGGAGAAAGCCCTGGGACGCCTGACCTCGCGCTAGGACTGCATGGGTCTACGTAGATTGTTGGAGCAAGGGCATACGTAGACGGGAAACATGCCTGGCCATCGAAACAGCTACTGGAAGACCTTGTTGCTCGCCGGCGCCTGCGGCGGGGCCGCAATCGTCGGCGCGTGCTTGCTGCCGGTCGGGCCAGGCATCGCAAAGACCGTGCTCGCAGCCCTCGCGTGGCTGGCGGCTTTTCCGCTGCTGGGAGTGGCGTTGGGCGGCTGTGTCGTTCTGTATCGCGACCACTTGCAGCGAATGGGCCTACCCGATCTTTTCCACGCGCTGAACGAGCCGCGCACCGAGCACGCGCTGGCAGGCGGTTCGCCCGATTTCGGACTCGCCGCGCGGCGGTTTTTTCGCAGCCTGTTTCGCATCCGCGGACTCGTGATCGGAGACCGCGTGCAAGTGCGGCCTTTTGCCGAGATTCGCGCGACGCTTGACGCCGCGGACAGCCTCGACGGCATGCCGTTTCTCCCGGAAATGCTGCGCTATTGCGGGAAGGAAGGCAGGGTGTTTCGCCGGGTCGACAAGATCTACGATTATGGCGGCAGGAAGGATCTGCGACGCCTGCGGAATTGCGTGCTCCTCGCAAATCTCCGCTGCGACGGCAGCGCCCACGGGGACTGCGAGGCGGCGTGCTACCTGCTGTGGCACGAGAAGTGGCTCAGGCGCGCCGCGGATGCTTCCGTCGCGGCGACTTCCAGTGCGGATCCTCGGCCGGGTGCAGCGCCCGCATTCGCCGCCCAGTCCCGGCGCGACGCCGACGGCACGGTCAAATACACCTGCCAGTATACGCAACTGGTCAAGGCCTCGACGCCCGTGCGGCCCCGGGATGCGCGGCAGGATCTGCGCCCGCTGCTTGCCGGAAACGTGACGCTCGGCGGCTTCCTCGTTGTCCTGCTGACGCGGTTGTTCAACTCCGCACAGGGCATTCGCGGCGGCATCGCGTTTCCGTTCATTCCCGAGGGCGGCGGTTCGCAGACTCCCGCCGTCCGCACCGATTTGCGGCCCGGCGACACGGTACGGGTGCTCGGCGCGGAAGCCATCGGCCGCACCCTCGACAAGAACGGCAGAAACCGCGGCCTGTGGTTCGATCGCGACATGGTGAAGTACTGCGGGAGAACCTGCCAGGTGCTCAGGCGCGTCGAGCGGATCATCGACGACGCCACCGGCGAGATGCGCCTCATGAAGACGCCCTGCATCGTGCTGAAGGACGTACAGTATTCTGGAGAGTATCTGCGCTTCGGCGCGCAGCAGGACCAGCTTTTCTGGCGCGAAGCGTGGCTGTCGCCCAGGCTCGACGGGGACGGCGGTGCGGGTGCGCTGGCGCCGCCGGTAGCCGGAGAACCGAGTTAGCCTTCGAGGGTGAGCACAATGTCAACCGCAACATCGACGCAGCCGCTGGTGACCATCGGCATGCCGGTCTACAACTCCGAACGGCACCTGCCTCAGTCCATCGAGTCCCTGCTGGCACAGACCTACAGGGATTTCGTCCTGGTCATCAGCGACAACGCGTCGACCGACAGCACCGCCGAAATCTGCCAGCGCTACGTCCACCAGGACCCGCGCGTCCGGTATTTTCGCAACGCGGTGAATGTCGGCATGACCGGCAACTTCAATCGCGTTTTCGAGCTGACGCACACGAAGTATCTCAAGTGGTCGACCGCCGACGATTTCTGGGCACCCGACATGCTCGCCGATGCCGTAGCCGTCATGGAAGCGGATCCATCGGTAGCGTTGTGCTATCCGAAGACCATCATCGTCGATGGGGAGGGCCGCGAGCAGGGTCGTTACGAAGACAAGCTTCACCTCATGCAGGACGATCCGGCCGAGCGCTTTCTTGCCGTCGTCGAAAACATCCGGCTGGTCAACCATCATCTCGGTTTGCTGCGCACCGACGCCATCCGCCGCACGAGTCTGTTCGGCAAGCACGTATCGGCCGACATCGGATTCGTCGCCGAGATGAGCTTGTATGGAAAGTTGTACGAGGTGAAAAAATTCCAGTTCTACCGCCGCTTCCATACCGAATCGTCGAGCTGGAATCGCGGCGACGATGACCAGGAAGCGCGGCGCTTTCATGCCGCCAACGTGCGCCGTATCCCGTTCAATACCTGGCTGTACCACTTTGCGTTTTCAGCCGCCGTGCTGCGCTCCCCGCTTGGTCCCGGCAAGAAACTCAAGCTGCTGGGCCGGCTTGGAAAGATAATGTACTGGGACAGCAGCAGGCTCTACGACGACCTGCGCCGCGATGTTCCGCCGTTGTTGGGTCTCGGAGGAAGCAGTTCCGCGCCGAAGAAATGATCGCCGCGCATGACGGCGGCATGAATCCTTACATTTTTTCTGCCGATTTCCGGGCGTGACCGATTGCACGTCCCGGGGTCTGCCTGCTTGACCTTCCATCCCCGGAACTGCATGATTTGCTGCTTCGCGCCAGTACTCCAAGCTCGCGTCGGATAATTGAGTTTCCCCTCGGACGGGATCAGCGATGGACATGAAAAAGCGGAACCTATCGTGGATCGCGGCAACCATTGCTGCGGCGATCCTCGTGTCCGCTTGCGACGGGGGAACGGGCGGATGGAGCACCCCGGCGGCCGCCACACCCCCCGTCATCCCTCCGCCGGTCACCCCGCCCCCCGTCACCCCTCCGCCGGTCACCCCGCCTCCCGTCGTGCTCCCGGAGAGCATCCCGGATTTTTCGTCGGACTCTACCCGCATCATCATCCAATCCACGCTGAGCGGAAACTGGTCGAATCCCGCGACCTGGGCGGGAGGCGCCGTTCCGACCTTCAGCAATGTCGTGAAGATCGGCCAAGGCCATACCGTCACCATCGATGACACCTTGGCCACCGCCTACACGATCTCCGTCAACGGTACGCTGAGGTTCTCCCCCGGCGTCGATACCAGCCTGAGGGTCACCAACCTCCAGGTCATGTCCACCGGGGTTCTTGAAGTGGGCACCACCACCACCCCGATCGGGGCCAGCGTGACGGCCCAGATCGTCATCGCCAATTCGACGCTCAGCAGCGGCGTTGCGGACCCTGATCAATTCGGCACGGCAATCATCGTCTTCGGCAAACTGACCATGCACGGCAGCGTGAGGACGCCGACGTTCGTGCGTCTCGCGCCCAAACCCGCGGCTCCGATCGAGCCGAAAGCGGGCGACATCACGTTGACCTTGTCCGAGGCGGTCTCCGGGTGGAAGGTCGGCGACCGGCTGGTCCTGCCCGATACGCGTCACATCAAGGAAAGCGAAGTCACCCCCTCCAATGGCTGGCGCAACGCGGTCAACCAGTGGGAAGAACGCACCGTGCAGGCGATTTCTACGGACGGCCTGACTCTCACGCTCAATGCCGTCCTGACGTTCGACCACCTGGGCGCGCGCGACCAGGACGGTGTGCTGGAGCTGCTGCCGCACGTGGGCAACCTGACGAGAAACGTCGTCGTCCGCTCAGAGAGCGCCACCGGCACCCGCGGGCACATGATGGGCATCCAGAGAGCCGACGTGGACATCCGCTACGCCCTGTTCAAGGACATGGGGCGCACCACCTACCTGCCCCTGAACACCACGACCAACCACATCGGCCGCTACCCGATCCACGTGCATCACCTGAGCGGGCCGCCCGCCAATGCAACCCCCGCCAACGGTTACCAGTTCACATTGCTGGGCAACGCAGTGGACGGCGGCTCGGCCGAGACGAAGTTCAAATGGGGCATCACCGTCCACGGCAGCCACTACGGACTGATCCAGGACAACGTCGTCTACAACTACAACGGCGCGTCGATCGCGACCGAGGACGGGTCGGAGAGCTTCAACGTGTTCGACCACAACTTCGCGCTGCGCGGCATCGGTGAGCCCGACGAGCCCGGCGCAGCCGAGCCCCAGGACCAGGCGAGAATGGCAATGGGCACCGAGGGCGTGGGCTTCTGGTTCAGGGGCCCCAACAACTACGTGAGGAACAACGTCGCGGCCAATTTTCAGAATCCCACGACGGAAGCCTCCTACGGATTTGCCTTGCAGTTCCGCAAGCTGGGCGGCATCGCGGTGCCCAACTTCCAGGGGGCCGATGTCACCGTCGGCAGCCAGCTCACCGCCGTGGATGGCAACAATCTGCCGCTGCTGCAATTCGAGAACAACGAAGCCTATGGGGCGATGCAGGGTGGCATGACCTACTGGTGGATCAACTCCCTGGATCCGAGCGCTCCTTATACGAACGTGGTGGAGAGCGTGGTGAAGAATTTCACCGCCTGGCACGTCTACAACAAGAACGTCTACATCTATCCGGGCGCGAAAGTGACTTTCGACGGCTTGAAGATCCGCGGGAACTACATCGACGGCGTCAGCCGCTGCTGCGGCGACGGGGTGTTTTTCGCCGACTACATGGCGAAGGCCATCGTCATCAAGAATGCCGACATCCAGGGCATGCAGGAGGGCATCATTGCCCCGGAAGCCGGGCACGGCACGGAACCCAACCTCACGATACAGGATTCGTTTCTGCGCAACCTGGAAAACGTCAACGTCCCGATCGTCGGGTCGGTCAACGGCTGCTGGATGGACAACAAACTGGTTGTGATCAACAACACCCGGTTCGCTGCGCCTCCGGGACAGTCTCTCAGAACCGTGGCCATGGTCGGGGACGTAGCGAACGTATCCTTCCAGTGCCCAGGCAAATTGAATGAAGTCCGCGTATACAACTACAACGGCATCGCCGGCGATAATTTTCAGGTATACAACCCCTCGTGGGCGCCCACTGCACCGTGCTCGACGACCCGGCCCGAAATCAGCGGTATCGTGTGCCCGATCCCCGCTCTGGGGGCACAACTTGCACCGCCGGCACCCACCAGGCTCGCCCGGGCCGGATTCCAGTTCGCCGAATCCGGCCTGAGCCGCATCCAAGGAGCCATGCGCAGGCTCTTCAGCACACCCGGCGACAGCGTT
>JBGPVO010000008.1:0-14002 GCA_041491705.1 Verrucomicrobiia bacterium | reverse complement strand
CTTCGCCGCGACAGCAGCAAGCCCGCCGCGACACGGGGTCATGGGCGATCCTAGTGCGCGGATGGCGCCCGTCGGCCTTCGCCCTTGACCGTCGCAGCAACTTCCCGCTGGTCTGGCGCATCTTATTGTGGAAAGACGGAAATCGCATATGGAAAATTTGGTCATCATAGGTTCTGGTTGCGCGGGATGCACGGCGGCGCTGTATGCGGCGCGCGCGAATCTGAAACCGTTATTGCTCACCGGTGAGCAACCCGGCGGCCTGCTTACCACGACCAGCATCGTTGAAAACTATCCCGGTTTTCCCGAGGGAGTTGACGGGACGGAATTGATGATGCGGATGCAGAGGCAGGCGGAACGGTTCGGTGCCCAGACCCGCTACGCGGTAACGGTGACCAAGGTCGATTTCAGCGAGCCGCCGTTCAAGTTGTGGCTGGACGACGAGGTCGTCGAGACCAAGACGGTCATCATTGCGACAGGGGCGTCCCACCGGCATTTGGGGTTGAAGAATGAGGACCTGCTCGAGCGCAAGGGCGTTACGTACTGCGCGACTTGCGACGGCGCGCTGCCGATGTTTCGCAATAAACCGCTGGTGGTTGTCGGCGGCGGCGACTCCGCCTGTGAAGAGGCGACTTACCTTACGCACTTTGCATCCAAGGTGTATCTGGTGCACCGCCGCGATCAACTCCGCGCGTCGAAGATCATGGCCGACCGCGCGCTCTCCAATCCGAAGATTCAGCCCGTGTGGGACTCGCTGGTCACCGACATTTACGACGTGAGCAAAGACATGGTGACGGGGGTGCAGGTCAAGAATGTAAAGGCAGGCGCTACTTCGGAATTGCCTTGCGCCGGCGTGTTCGTGGCGATTGGGCACTCGCCATCCACCGGGCTTTTTCGGGGGCAGATTGAGATGGACACCGATGGATACATTCTCTGCAAGAAGGGTACGTACACGAGCGCACCTGGGGTGTTCGCTGCGGGAGATTGTGTGGATCGCGTGTATCGCCAAGCCGTCACGGCTGCGGGAACGGGCTGCGCCGCTGCGATCGATGTGGAGCGTTATCTAGCCGCGCAGCATGCGTGACGCGAACGGGTGGGCTACTTCTACGATTCGGCGGCTTCGATGATCTTGATGAATGTTGCGACATCAGGCGCGTCCAGCAACCGTTGGCGAAGATCATCCTGTCGCAGCAGACGCGCGAGAGTTCCCACGACCCGCAGATAATCGGTGACCATCTGTTTGGGGGTGCCGATCAAAAAGATCAACCGTACAGGATTGCCGTCCTTCGCTTCAAAATCGATGCCTTCACGGCTGCGTCCGACGGCAATCAGAATGTCGGAACACTGGTCGGTGCGGGCGTGCGGAATGGCCACATCGTGGCCGAGCGCCGTATTGCTGACGCGTTCCCGTTGCAGGATCTCGTTGAAGAAGGCCTCAAAATCGCCGACGCATTTGCTCTGGGCCAGCAGCTCCGCCACCTCGCGCAACGCCGGGACTTTCTGCCGGTTCTGCAAGTCCAGTCGAATCGTCTCGGGACTCAATAACGATGCAATTTTCGATGGAGAAGCTTTCGGTCCTTTAGACATTGGCTCCACTCCACTTTAGTTTCTCCCGTAACACGTTGAAGTACGAATGACCCTTCGGTGTGACCAGTCGGACAGTGCGAGGCGATTGGCGTACCTCCACCTCATCTCCGACTTCCATCCGCAATTGCATCTGGCCATCGACGGTCAACAGCAGCTCGGCTGCTGCGCCGGCCACCCGACAGCGGATCACCGAGTCTTCCCCCGCGATGACGGAGCGATTACTGAGCGCATGCGGGCAGATGGGGGTGATGATCAGCGCCCGTGCTGTCGGCACCACAATTGGCCCGCCTGCGCTCAACGAATACGCAGTCGAGCCCGTTGCCGTGGCGAATATCATGCCGTCGCAGACATATTCTGTCAATAACTCGCCATCGACGGACAATCGCAGGCGCACGATGCGCGAGAACGCCCCGCGGGAAATCACGACATCATTGAGGGCCCGATGGGCCACCTGGCGCTTGCCGGCGCGAAACAAGGCGGTCTGCAGCGTTTGACGCTCGCTGACCTCGTACTTGCCTTGCAAGATCGCCCGCACTGGCGCCTGTAGTGTGTCCCCGCGAACGCTGGTGAGGAACCCCAGATTGCCGAGGTTCACACCGAGGATGGGCGTCGCGGACCCCTCGAGTTCGCGAGCGACGCGGAGGATCGTGCCGTCTCCGCCGAGTACAATAATGAGATCGGCTTCTTTCCCAATTTCCACGAGTGGGTGCGCAAGCTTCGGCTTGCCGGCGAGCGCGGCGGCCTCTTGTTCCAGCAGCACGGTGAGCTTGATCTCGTCGAGCACCGCGAGGAGTTCCCGCAGTCGTTCGCGCGCTTCGGCTTTGCCGATGTGCGTGACAACACCAACGATCTTGGGGGGGCGCGGCTTCACGGTTTGCGCAATGCGATAAGAAATTCCTTGTTACCAGCGGGGCCGAGCAAAGGAGACTCGACGACGCCCAGCAGCGTCAGGCCGAGCGTCGTTGTCGAATATTCCTGGATCGTCTTTGTCACGGCTTCGTGCACTTGGGAGTCTCGCACAACGCCGCCTTTCTTCACGAGCTTTTTCCCGGCTTCGAATTGGGGTTTGATGAGGGCCACGAGCGTGCCTCCCCGACGCAAGATGGAGACGGCGGCAGGCAGTACCTTGGTGAGCGAGATAAAGGATACGTCGATGGTCACCAGATCGACTTGTTCGCCCAGATCGGTCGCCGTGAGGTTGCGTGCGTTTAGCTTGTCGTGGACGATGGCCCGTGGGTCTTGCCGGAGTTTCCAGTCGAGCTGGCCTTTGCCCACATCCACGGCGTGTACGCGTGTGGCGCCACGTTGCAACAGGCAATCAGTGAATCCACCGGTGGACGCGCCCAGATCCGCACAGGTGACACCTTCACAGGAGATGTGGAACGCATCTAGGGCCGCTTGCAGCTTGTGGCCTCCGCGACTCGCGTACTTGTCTGCTGCCTCGATGACCAGGGCGGCGTCTTCGTCAACCAGCTCGCTGGGCTTGTGGGCGAGTTGTCCATTGACGCGCACTGCTCCCGCGAGAATGAAGCGTTTCGCCTTTTCCCGGCTGTCAGCCAGACCGCGGGCGACAAGCTGGATATCAAGCCGGGCGCGCATGGCTGGAGCCACGAGGTTCACTGCGCGGGCAGTGCAGCTCCATCATGCCGTTTGAGCGGCGGGCCTGGCGCCGAGCACGCGAAACTGCTGCGATTTTGCGTGTTGCGTGGCGGGTTCTGCGAGCAGTTCCTTGACCCTGGCAACGGCCGTGTTGGAATTCAAGCCGTACTTGTCCTGCAGATCCTTGTTGCTGCTGGCGTGTTCGATGAAGTTATCGGGCCAACCGACGCGGGCCACCGGTGTGCCGATGTGCAAGTCGTCGAGCGTTTCCAGCACGGCGCTGCCGAAGCCGCCCATCAACACGTGGTCTTCCAGCGTGCACAGCACCTTGCAGATGCGTCCATATTTCTCAATCATCTCGCGGTCGATGGGTTTGCAGAAGCGCGCGTTGATGAGGGCGACGGACAAGCCTTCCGCCTGCAGTGCGGCGACAGTCTCCTGGGCCATTTTCGACAGAGCGCCATAGAAGATTACAGCGACGTCGGTTCCGTGCTGCAGTACTTCGGCTTTGCCGAGTGGCAGGATGGCAGGCCGCTCCTTGATGGTCACGCCTTCACCGGCGCCACGCGGATAACGGATGAAGATTGGACCGTGATGCTGCAGCGCCGTCCACAGCATATCGACCAGTTCGTCCTCGTCCTTTGGCGCCATCAGGATGGCGTGCGGCACACAACGCGCGTAGGCAATATCGAACACGCCATGATGTGTCGGGCCGTCGTTGGCCGACAACCCGGCACGGTCCATCGCGAATATCACGTCCAGATTCTGCAGGGCGACGTCGTGGATGATGCAATCGTAGGCGCGCTGGAGAAACGTCGAATAGATGGCGCAGACGGGCCGATATCCCATGGTCGCCATGCCCGCCGCAAAAATGACGGCGTGCTCCTCGGCGATGCCGACGTCGAAATAACGGTCTGGTTTCGCCTTTTGCAGCGTGATCAGGCTTGTACCGCTGGGCATGGCGGCGGTGATGCCGACCAGCTTGCTGTTCACGTCGCAGAACCGCACCAGCGCCTGGGCGAAGACGTCCTGATAATTGGGTGGCGCGCCCTCCTTCTTCGCGGGCGACTTGCCGGTGGCGATATCAAACGGCCCGCAACCATGAAACGTTTGCGGATCTTCGAGGGCCTTTTCGTAACCTTTGCCCTTCTTGGTAAGAATGTGGATGAGGACGGGTACGTCCTGGCGTTTGGCCCACTCCAGCGCCTCGATAAGCAACGCCGTGTTGTGGCCATCCATCGGGCCGATGTAGCGGAGGCCAAACTCCTCGAACAACAAGCTGGGCACGATAATGCCCTTGACGGCCTCTTCAACCTTGTGCCCGATTTGCGCCAATTCGGGTCCGACGCGGGGGAATCGCCCGAGGAAATGCTCGATCCGCTTGTGGGCCGCGGCGTAAGATGGATGGCGTACGATGCGGTTGAGGTACTCGGACATCGCACCGACGTTCTTGGCGATACTCCATTCGTTGTCATTCAGGATGACGATGAGGCGCCTCGTGGCCGTCTTGATGTTGTTCAGCGCTTCGTAGGTGATGCCGTTGGTGAGAGCGGCGTCGCCGGCAACGCACACAACGTTCTCATCGGTTTTCCCGTGGTCGCGTGCCGCGGCCATACCGAGTGCCGCAGACAGCGCTGTGCCGGCATGGCCCGCACCATAACAGTCATGTTGGCTCTCCGCACGGAACGCAAACCCCATCGGGCCACCGGACTGGCGAATCTTGTGGAAATCCCCCCGGCGACCGGTGAGGAGCTTGTGGACGTAGGCCTGATGGCTGACATCCCACACGAATTTGTCCTTGGGGGACTCGAAAACGCGATGCAGGGCGAGGGTCAACTCGACCACGCCGAGATTCGGTCCGAGGTGGCCGCCGGTCTTGCTGAGCACACTAATCAGTTCATCGCGGATTTCCTGTGCCAGCGTCTGAAGCTGATCCATGGTGAGCAGCTTTACGTCGGCCGGCGTATTAATCATGTCGAGATAACGTCCCATGCTACTCTCCTTGTTGATCAAAACAGCTTGCCCCCTTCATCTTCAGACTCCTGGGCCTCACCTTTGTCCTGTTCCGGCTCGAACGGCTCCAGCACGACGGTTCCGTCGGTTTTCTTGGCGAGAACCTCGATCTTCTTCTCGGCTTCCTCCAGCTTTTGATTGCAGAAACGCACCAAGCGCGTCCCTTCCTCATACTTCTTGAGGACGTCTTCCAGCGGCAATTCAGCCGCCTCCATATCGGCGACGATCTTCTCGAGCCGCTGGATGGCTTGCTCAAATGTTAGCCCGTTCCTGCTCAGAACGGGCTCAACAGCCTTTTTCTTGCCTTTCATCCTACTTCTGAAGGCGAGGATACCACAGAACCGAACTCACCATCAAGCACCTTGGTCGAAATCTTAGTGCCTGGCCTGACGTGGCTTACACTGCGGACGATGCGCCCTGTATCGGGAACGAGCGTGATGCTGTAACCGCGCTGCAACGTGGCCTCCGGGCTGAGCAATTCCACCTTGGCGTTGACCTGGGAGAGACGGTGCTGCATTTCCTGCCAGCGATGCGTCCAAGCCGCTTGGAGGCGTTGTTCCTCGGAACCGAGTCGCTGTCGCCAATTGACCAGCAACGCTTGCGGACTGAGCAACTTGAACTTCTCGTCGGTCGTCTGCAACCGCGCGTGATGCGCGCTCAAGATCACACTTGTTGCCCGCGTGAGACGATGCCCATAATCGTCAACTTGCTGTTGGTATTGTCGAACGACCTCGGCGGGTCGGCGGAACACGTAACTCGACGCCAGGTCCGAGAAGCGTTGGCGCGCTTCAGCGAGCTGCAATCGCAAGTCCTTTCTCAGACGTGACTGATATTGCTCGATTTGGCGCGCGAAGTCGTCCTTGGCCTTTACGACCAACTCAGCGGCGGCGCTGGGTGTTGGTGCGCGGAGATCCGCCACAAAATCGGAAATCGTGAAGTCGATTTCGTGACCGACGGCTGAAATCGTTGGGATTTTCGAGCGAGCAAGGGCGCGGGCAACGATTTCCTCATTGAACGCCCACAAGTCTTCCAGCGAGCCGCCCCCGCGAGTAACGATCAGCACATCGAGTGGCACACGGTGGGACGCGTGCAAGGCGTTGAATTCGTCGATGGCGGTCGCGATTTCCTGTGCGGCGCCTTCACCTTGCACGCGCACCGGATAGATGACGATGTGCACATTTGGGAAGCGGCGGCCAATGATGTTGAGGAAATCGCGAATCGCGGCGCCCGTGGGGGACGTTACCAGCCCGATGCGCTGGGGCAGGGCAGGGATCGGTTTCTTGCGAGCGGACTCGAACAAGCCCTCCTTCGCCAGACGCTGTTTGAGTTCCTCGAACGCGAGTTGCAGCGCGCCGAGGCCTTTCGGCAGAAGCCGGCGGGCGACGAGTTGGTACTGTCCGCTTTTCTCGTAGACGCTGATGTCACCGAACGCAATGACCTGCAAACCGTCTTTCAGCTTGAAGGCGATCTTCGCGGCCACGCCACGAAACAGGACGACAGCCAGTTGCGCGTTCGAATCCTTGAGCGTGAAATAGAGGTGGCCCGACGATGGCGACCGGAGATTGGAAACCTCGCCCTCGACCCACACGCTCGGGAATCGTTCTTCGAGCAGGTCCTTGACCCGTCGCGTCAGGTCGGTGACGCTGAGGACTTGTGTGGGAGGAGCTGGCATCGACCGCGTCAGTCCAGATGGGACTTTACCCGCTTGAGGGACTGCCGCGCCTGGTCCCAGTAATACTCGTCCGTAACCCACGCCTGCGGCATGGCCAGCGCCTTCTCCAGACTATCGTTGGCCTCCTGCCACCGGCGGGCCGACGCGAGCGTGATACCGAGTTCGACGCGATGCGGGACCGTCTTGGGCGCCAACTGGCTGGCGTGCTCCAGATCATGGATCGCGTCGTCGAGGGAAGCGGACGGAAACTTCCCGTAGAGCAACTCGGCGAATTTGCGCAGGACCCAGTTCAACTCGGCCATCTCGCGGTTCCAGACGCCGAGGACGTGATACGCGAGGTCTTCTTTGTCGTCGAGCTTGATGGCCCGCTCGGCTTCCTTCTTCACTTCGTTGGCGAGTTCCACTTTGCGTTTGCCGCCCTCGTACAGCGCAAGCTTGCCAACGGCAACCGCGAGGTAGGCGTGGCCCTTGGAGTCGTCAGGTTTTAGCTTTGCGGCGGTGCGTGCCAGTTGTTCGGCTTCGATGCAGAGCTGTTTCTGCTCGTTGTGGTCTTTCGAAAGCGTGCTCTTGTCGACGAGCGCGCGGGCCAGTTTCCAGGTGGCTTCGTAATCGTCGGGCGACCGGGTGTGCGCGGTGCGATATGCCGTCAGGGCGGGGGCGAGATCGAATTTCGCCAGCGCCGCATCGCCGGCCGCAACCTCCTGCTGTGCGCGCGCACCGGTAACGGCCCCGAACAGGCAGAGCACGAGCCAGAGGCTACGGCTCATAGTCTTCGTTGGGGAACTCCGGCTTCATGACGGGTTTGTAGCCCTTGGGGAATGGGATAGGGAAGGTGACGACATCGTAAGCCCCCGCCAATTCGCGTCCGATCCACCGGACGAATCCTTTGCCGACGCCGTAGGTCACGCCTGCGCCGCCACCTTTATCCGAGGTGACCTTGGTGATTTGATTGGGGACCTCGACAAAGCCGAAGAGGACATTGGCAATACCCCGACTGAGTTTGCGAAGAGCATTGTGGCCCTTGGGGGCGTCTTCGCTCTGGCCCTGTGCGAAAGCAGGCAGGACAAGCGCAAAGACCAGCAACAACCCGAGCAGTTTGGCTTTCATGTGCGGATTATAGCCGGTCGGCGTCCGCTCTTCAATTTCTTTCCCTTGCGCGCGTCAACATGGCTCCGGTAAGCTGATTGGCGATGGTACTGAAGGGCAAGACAGCGTTGGTCACCGGCGCGGCGAAGCGGGTCGGGCGGGAAATCGCGCTCGGCCTGGCCCGGCGCGGGGCGAACATCGTGGTTCATTACAACACGTCGGCGTCAGACGCGCGCAAGGTGGTCACGGAGATCAAGTTGCTCGGCGTGGATGCCATCGCGGTGAAGGCGAATCAAGCCAAGGCGCGTGAAGTTCGCACCGCGGTTGGTAGGGCCGTGAAACATTTTCGCGACATCCACGTGCTTGTGACCAGCGCCGCCGTGTATAAGAAAACGCCGTTCGACACACTGACCGAGCGCGACTGGGATTTCCACATCGACGCAAACCTCAAGGGGCCATTCCTGTTCGCGCTCGAAGTCGGGCGGCACATGAAAACGCGCGGCATTGCGGGCAAGATCGTCACGTTCTCCGATTGGGCGGCGATTCGGCCCTACGCCAACTATTTGCCATACTGCGTCTCGAAAGCGGGCGTGATCTGCCTGACGAAATCGCTGGCCAAAGCGCTCGGGCCCAAGGTGCAGGTCAATGCCATCGCGCCGGGGCCTATACTACTTCCGGCGGATTTCACGGAGAAAGAGAAACAAGAAGTGATCGATGCCACCGTGGTGAAGCGCATCGGCTCGCCCCAGGACATTGTCAACTCCGTCCTCTTTCTCATCGAAGGCAGTGATTTCATCACCGGCCACACGCTGCTGGTGGACGGCGGTTGACTGATTGCAGGAGTGTTGGACATGTTCCGGGTCACGAAGCACATTGAGTTCTGTTACGGGCATCGGTTGTTGAACTACGATGGGAAGTGCCGTCATCTGCACGGGCACAACGGGCGGGTGGAGGTGCACATCGAGGCGGACAAGCTGGATGCGCGGGGAATGGTGCACGATTTCTCCGACATCAAGGGGGCCATTAAGAACTGGATCGACGAAACACTCGATCATCGGATGTTGCTGCACAAGGACGATCCGATCCTGCCGGTGCTAAAACAGCGCGGGGAACTGTTCTATGTGATGGACGAGAATCCCACCGCGGAGAACATCGCGAAACTCATCTTCAACCACGCACGCGCGAAGGGGCTGCCGGTGGTCGAGGTGCAGCTTTGGGAAACGCCAACGTCATCGGCGAGTTACCGTGGTTGATTTTTGGCAGCGGGCGCTTAGTATGTGGCTGTTGTGAACCTTCGCGTGCCACGATGCCGGCTGTTGACGTTTCTGCTGATGTTGACCTTTCTGGCGTATCTACCGGTTTTTGGTGAGGATGCCACAAATGCGCCCGCGCGTGATCCGATCCAATCGTTGCTGGATGCTGGAACAGCGTTTCAAAAACAGGCGGAAGAAGCCAAGACTCCCGCGCAGACGTTTGAGAAGTACCAGACGGCGATCGCGCAGTTTAGCCGCGCGTCGGAGCTTGCCGCCGATTCGTATCGGGCGCACTTTTTGTGGGGGCACGCGCTGTATGGCCTGGCGCTTCATGTAACGGATCGGGACCAACGGCGCACGTTGGTCATGCAAACGCGGGAGCAGTACCTGGCCGCAGCGCGCTGTCCGGGCGTCGAATCTCCCTTGTACCACGATTTGGGGGTGATGCTGACACAGGAGGCCGATCTCTTGGCGGCAAATCCAACTGAGCGACGGGTAATCCTACAGGAGGCAATCAACTCGCTAAACGCAGGTCTGAACCTTGCCAGCTTCAACGGCGAGCGGGCGCGAATCGAGCGCGACCTTGGTGCCGCGCTCGTGTTGCTGGGCAAGGCCAGCCAGGGATTGGCGAACCAGCATGCGCTGTACAAGCAGGCGGTCGAGAAGTTCGAGTCGGGGACGAAAGTGGGAAATGAGGCCAAGACGGCGCGGATCTTTGGCCTGTGGGGTGTCGCGTTGCTCGAGCTGGGCAAGGCCGACAATGATCGGATGCTGATGCGGCAGGCGGTCGAAAGGCTGCAGACGGCAATCGAACTGGACACAGCCAACGTGGAATCGCGGTACAATCTGGCCCGCGCCTACGCGCTGCTCGACCAACCGGAGCCGGGCATGCGCCACCTGAAGATCTGCCTCGATCACGATCCCGACCGCGCGTATTACAACACGGCCATGAAAGACCCCGATTTGGATAATCTGCGACGCACGGCGGAATACAACCAGCTGTTCGACGACGAATCCTCCATGGATCCTCAGACGATCATTCGTACGCAGATTTCCGACCATTAGACAAGCGATCCCAGATGGGGCGCCGACGCTCGTCCCGGTTTCAGGGGTTGACTCTTGGGCGGGTTTTCCTAAGCTACCCCACGTATTTGCTGCACAATGACCCGCGCTATTTCGATTGGATAGAGAGAGCACATGGTACAACTATTCGAAAACGGCGGCCCGATCATGTGGCCGTTGCTGCTGACGTCGATCATTGCCGTGGCAACGGTCATCGAGCGAATCATGTTTCGCCTGCGTGAGAAATGGCGCCGCGATCCCGACGTGGTGGAGAGCATTTTCAGCGAGGTTGAGAAAGGCAACATTGCCGCCGCCATTCGCGCGGGTGAGGGAAGCGAGGACTTCATTGCGCGGATCCTGGTGTATGCGTTGGCCCACCGGGAGAAGTCGGTGACCAACGCTTATCTCAAGGCGGCAAGCAAGGAACTCCAACGCTTCAACCGCGGCCTGCCGATTCTCGACACGATCATCACCCTCGCGCCGTTGCTGGGCCTGCTCGGCACGGTCACGGGATTGATTCACGCGTTCGGTCTGCTCGGCGCGCAAGAATTGGGTAGTCCCGTGGCGATTACCGGAGGCATTGCGCAAGCGCTCATTGCGACCGCGTTCGGTCTCGCCATCGCCATCACGGCGCTGATCCCGTTCAACTACTTGAACGCGCGGCTCGAAGAGGCCCGCAACGAGGTTCAGGACGCCGGCACCCAGCTTGAGTTGTTGCTCGCGCAAGGCGCGGGCGGTTCTCCGCTGTCGGGAGCGTCTGCCGGGTAGGGGTCGTCACATGATTGTTCCATCGCCGAGTTCTCGCAAGCGCGCCCGCATCGAGATCATCCCGCTGATCGACATCATGTTCTTCCTGCTGGCGACTTTCTTGATGGTCTCGCTGAGCATGATCCGGAACCTTGGTCTGCCGGTGAATCTTCCCCTCGCGGCGACGAGCACGCCGCAGGACCAGAAGGACTTCGCGGTCATCAGCATCACCGAGCAGGGGGAGATTTACTATAACAAGGAAAAAATCGAGGCCGACCAACTTCGTCCCTATTTGGAGTCGCTTCGTCAAACCTACTCCGAGCCGCGGGTGTTCATCAATGGCGACGAGCGCGTCGACTTCGGCAGGATTGTGACGGTTCTTGATCAAGTCCGGCAGGTGGGAATCATTCGTGTGGCGATCCAAACGAAGAAGGAGCCGGTCGCCCCCAAACCGTGAAGCCAATGGATTTTGCCGTCCTGCACCGCTGGCTTTGCCTGAACTGCCGTTACGAAGCGTGAAGACGCGCCTGTTTAGCTATCTGATGGCCGTAGCGATTCATGCGGCGGTGTTCTGCGGTAGCGGGTTCGTCTTTCACACGCCCACGGCAGAAATGGCGGGTGGTGGCAGCCTGAGTGTCGAGCTTGTCGAAGGCCCGCCCGGCGATGGCGCTGGTGCCTACGTGCAGATGGAACGGCCGCCGCCGCCCGTCCAGCCGATACCCGAAACGCCTCTGCCCGAAGCCCCTTCGAAGCCGGTTCAACCAGACGTGATGACCCTGCCAGAACTGGACGCGGTACCGCCTTTGCCGGTTACACCGGCCGAGAGCGCAAAACCACAACCAGTGGACACGAATCTCTTGGTCAACGCGGCGACCACCGTGGGCCGCGCCGGAGCAATCTCTGGCGAGGGGAGCGGCAGTGTCGTGCCCGGAAGCGCGGGAACAGGGCGCGGAACGGGCGGGGGCACTGGAGGTGGTGGCACGGGTTGGGTCGGTCCACAGTACGGTGATAATCCGCTGCCTGATTATCCGATCGAAGCGAGGAAACTTCATCAACAGGGTACGGTCGTCCTGAGCGTGCTGGTCAATGCACAGGGCATTGTGGAAACGCTGGCAGTGAAGCAAAGCTCCGGTCACGCTCTTCTCGATCAAGCCGCCATCCGGGGCGTCAAACGGTGGCGGTTCAAGCCGGCGACAGTGGCCGGCATTCCCGTCAGCACGCAGATCGAACAGCCCATCCTGTTCACCCTGGAGAACTAGCCACGAGTAGCCGTCAGGACAGGTTGGCGGCAGCGGAAAGGCACCCATTTGAACCACCCGGTAACCTGGAGTAGATTATCAAAAGGTGATTCGGATGCGTGGGAAGGTAGGAACTGCCAGTTATTTATCACGCGCCGTGCTTTCAAGGGTCGTGATCGCATTCATTTTGTGCTTCGGTTTCATCCATAGCGGGTTGGCACAGGGAACGCAGGTTAACCGATTAGTGGATTACGTTTCGCCGTCCCTGCTAACCCGAAGTGCCACACCAAGCACTTCGGCGCAGGCCAACATCGTCGATGCCCCAGTGGCGGAAGTTGTATCGGGGGACGATGTTCTGAAGCCAAGCGTGACCAGCTCGGGCGACCGTCTGGTGAGATTCGAGCAAGAATACGGCGTCGAACGGGAGAGCACGTCGTCCATCGGCAAGATGATCCAGACGGCCAAGTACGGCTTGGACAAGATGTGCTTCACTGTCCAAGAAGCGTCCAAGAAGCTCGAATACACTTACGATATCGGGAGCGAGCCCCCGAGTGCCTTGGGGAGTGGGACAGCCCAACCGCAGTATTCCCTGCCAGTGTTTGGCCGGTTCGGCCTTGCGCAACTAAAGTCAGAAGTCACCGTACACGATCCGCAAACTGGCGAGGCGTTCATCGGGCTGAAACTATCCATCCCGTTCGGGCCAGGCGGGCGGGAACAGTCCGAAGTTCCGCGCCGGCCGCTACGCCGAGGTGAACGCAACGGCTGAGCGATGGTGCGGCGCTGTGTTAGTGGCTTATGGCCTTCTCCATTCCGTACACGAGGACCTTGAAGGTACCGGGGACGATCTTGGGACGTTGACGGGGAGCGCCGGGTTCCGTTGGCGGCTGGGGTTCATATTTCGCGGAGGCGAGGTAAATCTTGTGGGTGGCGAGATCGAGCGCCATGGTGCGAGCCCCGCGTTCGGTCGTCAACTGCTGGACGACCGTGAGTTTGTCCGGCGCATCTTCATGGGCAATGGTAACGGTGCCGTCGCCATTCGAGCTGAAGGCCAACTGGGTGCCGGGATCGAATGCATTGGCATCAACTCGCTCTCCGATGGGCACCGTGGCGACCACTTTGCCGTTGGCGCTATCCATCATCACCATCAGTTTGTTGTGGCAGCCGAGGAAGAGCCGATGATGCGCCACGTCAATTGCCATGCCGGCAGCTTCCTCGCCCGGTGCGATGGGCCACGTGTCCGTGATCTTGTGCGTCTTGGCATCGATCACGACGACCGTGCTCTTGTCTTCGATATTGTTGTAGACCCGGCCGGCCTTCGGGTCGGCGGCGGCAAACTCCGGTCTGCCGGGGAGCGCGATCGTGGTGACGACTTTCCCCGTCTTGGCGTCGAAAACCGTCGCGGATTGCCCGCGCCCATTGAACGTGTAGACTTCCTGTTGCCCAGGTTCGTAAAGGATCGCATCGGGGTTGTTCCCCGTGTCCACCTTCGACAGCGTCTTGAGGGTTTTGAGGTCAACGATGCTGGATTTTGATTCCTGGCCATTGCTGGAAAACCCGCGCTGAAGTTTGGGTGCCAAGGCCAAGCCGTGGACGCCCGGAGTGTCGGCAATTTCGCCAACGACCTGCTCCTTGTCCATGTCGATGACCACAATCTTGCTGGCGTGGGTGACGTAGAGGCGGCGCGCGGATTCGTCGATAGAGAGGTAATCCCAGCCGCCGTCACCGCCGACGGGGATTTCCTTCAGGAG
>JBGPVO010000007.1:0-14532 GCA_041491705.1 Verrucomicrobiia bacterium | reverse complement strand
CGCAGGAATTCGGGATTGCTGATGACATCGAAATCGACGTTGCGCTTGTTGTAGCGTTTGATTGTTTCGGCGACTTTCTCGCCGGTCTTGACGGGCACCGTGGATTTGTCCACGATAATCTTGTACTCGGTCATCGCCGCCGCGATCTCCCGCGCGACGCGCTCGACGAAGCTCATGTCCACCGAACCATCGGGCTTCGGTGGCGTGGGGACCGCGATGAAGACCACCTCGGAGTGCTTCACGCCGTCGGCGATCTCTCCGGTGAAACGTAGTCGCCCGGCGGCAACGTTGCGACGGACGATCTCTTCGAGACCCGGCTCATAGATGGGGATGCCGCCAGCCTGCAGCATCTCGACCTTCTTCAGGTCGTTGTCCACGCACACCACCTGATGGCCGACCTCGGCGAAGCAGGCGCCTGTCACCAGTCCGACATATCCCGTTCCGACAATGCCAATTTTGACCATATCCAATACCACTCCCAGATCGACTCAGTTCACCGTCAGGGCAGCACCTGGGTAGGCCTTCAGCGTCACGCTGAAGAACACCGTCATCTCATCCGACTGGGTGCGCTGGGTGAGGTAACGGAATCCATACGTAATGTACCAGTCGTGCGTTTCCTGGCGCAAGGTGTACTCTTGTTCTTCCCATGTGCCGTCCTGAAGATCAACCCGCTCGTACAGATGCGCCGTCCAATGCCGCGACAACCGATAGGCCGCGTCAAAGCTGACGAGGTTGCTGTCATCCTTTAGATACCGCGTGCCCAGACCCAGACTCCAGCGGTCGGCATCGATAACGCGCATTTCCGCGTTGAACTCGCGCAGCACATCGTCATGGAAATCATAGCGTCCAAACGTATCGAGCGACAACCACGCGTACGGACGCAGTTCCATTGTGCCAAAGAAATCGGAAAAGTCAGTCTGTTCTTTCGACTTCTCGATTTCCCAATCGGTCCACCCCGTCACGTCGATGAGGTTCCATGCCTGTCCGTCGCGTCGGGTCTGCAACGTCTGGCGGAGACCGAACCGCACCGTGTCCTCGGGCGTGATCGCGTCGATCGTGTTGTACGCCGGGAATTCCAGCGGCGAGTATCGCGTCACCGACAGGCTGTCACCCCCGAGCAGCGTCACGTCCCGCACGGAATCGAACTGGAACAGTTGGTTGGTCCCCCGGTCGGGACGTGGCACCCACTGGTAATCGGCAAACGGCTGCACGATATGCCGCAACCCGTCGATATGCAGCCAGTCGCTGTGGACGTCATCCCATTCGCGCGAGATCTTGAAGGAGGTTTCCGCGCCGAGGTCGTACACCGCGCGGGTCACGTCCTGCGTCTCGCGTGCTGACTCCGGCGCTCGCGAGTAGTACGAGCCGCGAACTCCGGCGCGCGGAGTCACGGAAAGCCAGCCGCCGACCATGGCCGGCAGGACGATCTGATGGAACGAGTCCGCGCGCACGGCATTGCCTACGAAATTGGTGTCCGCCGTGCTGCCCAGTACGTTCGTGATGCCCGGTTCGTTGTGGTACTGCCCGACGCTGCTCTCGCCCTCGTAGAAAAACGGCGTGTTGCCCAGCCGCGTCCGGTCCACCGCCAGCTTGGCCTCGGGCAGACGCTCCACCTCCGCAAAGAAATCGTTGAACTGCGGGCGGACCAGAAACGACAGCGCATAGTCCGGGCCCCGTTTGGTGATGTCGGCGACCGAGTCGGGCTCGCGGTCGTGGTTGAACTCGTGTCGGAAGTAATCGTTCATCACCTCGGAATCGCTGAGCTTGTTGAGATCGACCGTGACCGTCACATCATTGGTCAAATACTGCTTGTGTTGCCACTCGCCTCGGTAGCGGTTGTGGTCGATATCCTGGGTCAGGTCCGTCCTGTTTGGATTGGCGTCGTTGAGATAATAACCACTCAGCAATCCCTGTCCCGCCGAGCCGAACCGATACTGCAGGTCTGCGCCCGTGCCGAAACCGCGGTCCGTGCGCTCATCGGCATGAACGGTCAGTTCCGCCTCCTTGTTCAGTTTCCATGTGAAACTCGACAGGAGGAAGTATCCCCATCGCGAGTTCTCTCCAACCGTGACGGCGACCGGCGGCATATCGCCCTTGAGCGACCAGACCACGATCGGGAACCAACAAACGGGAGTGCTTCCGAAACGCAACGTGGCATTGTGCATCACCAGGCGGTCGCGGATCCACATCTCACCATGTGCCGCCTCCAAATGATAGTCCGACTGCTCCTGATCGCAGGTCGTAACCGAACAGCGGGCAAACACATAGTGGTTTGTGCCGACCTGCTCCAGGTTTTCGACGTGCAGATACAACGGATCGACAAATCCGCGCGCGTCGTCGGTCTTCAGCGTGCGCGTGCCGAAATTATAGTAGAGCGACGGGGCAACCCATTCCTGCGCAGCCTGGTTGAGCCGAACATGGCCGTCGGCCCAGGCTTCCCTGGTATCCTGGCTATACCGGACGTGGTCGGCGCGTAACGTAGCGTCCTTGTCCTGGATGACGACGTTGCCTTCCGCGGTGTATGTCTTCGTGGAGTTCTCAAATGTCATCTTGTCGGCATGCACTGTCGGGACGGAACCTTCGGTGATCACGTTGGCGGCGGGCTGGTCGGCATACCCGCCCACCGCCCAAGACAGTAGCACCGTTACCGACCACAGAAATCGCCCCACTTTCCTCATAAAAGCGGGCGAACGCTAGCACACCCCGCGTCGCACCAGCAAGGCGAAAGCCTTCTCGTTACCGGGCACACGATCCGACCTGCTTGCATTCCTGCGATTCCAATTCGCAGACCTGCCATCACGGCCTGATGGTGGAGCGTTGGTCGCAAGGCGAAAAACGCACCAGTTCCACAGATTCCCGACTGCCCCGCGACCGAGCACGAAGCCTGCTACCTATACCACCCAGATCAAAGGACAACACGGGAACCGAATGAAAAAGGGAACATTTCCTCCGTCGAATCTGGGTCAATGGGTCGAGTTCTGCTGGCTGCTGGTGATCAATCCCACGTTTCGAGCCGCGCGCAACAAACGCAAAGCCTACTTTGAGTACCGCCTCGGCAAAATCTACAACCTGCCCTGCTTCTGAGCGCGCGGCGCCCGAAACACTTCCTCCGTGCGGCATGTTGCAGTGGATGGAGTTCTGCTGGCTCTCAGTTACCGACACGCGGTTCCGCGCCTCCCGACACAAGCGCAAACTCCACTTCGAGCACTGCATGGCCCGCGGCTTCACCCTCCGGTTGGACCACTAGACGCCGGGCCATTACCTCGCGGCCACGACTTCGATCTCCACCAGGGCATCCTTGGGCAATCGGGCAACCTGCACGGTCGAGCGCGCGGGTGGCTCCTTGGTGAAATACCGCGCGTACACTTCGTTCATCGCCCCAAAGTTGTTCATGTCACTGAGGAAAACTGTGGACTTCACGACATTCCCAAAATCCAAGCCCTGCGACTTCAGCAAGCCGCGAATGTTTTCGAGGACGCGGGTCGCTTGTTCAGCGATTCCGCCCGCGACCATGTTTCCCGTCGCCGGATCCAGCGGGATTTGGCCCGCGCAGAACAGAATGTCCCCGGCCCACACCGCTTGTGAGTACGGCCCGACCGCTTTCGGCGCGGCATCCGTCGCCACGATTTGTCGCTTCACTGGTTGCCTCCGTTGCTTGCCGTGCTTCCATCTTTCAGACGCCACGCCAGCCATGCCGCCATCCCCAGAAGCACGACGTCCTCTGCCAGCGCAGTGACGCCGACCTTCCGCGCGTCAACGCTGCCAAAACAGCCGCAGTTTATATTGAAACCGCGAATTACGGCCTGACTGATTGCAATGAGAAACACGACCATCATGGCCGTGATCACCATCGCGCTCGCGCGCTTCCAGATTCCGAACACCAGCAGCGCGCCCGCCAGCAGTTCGATCCACGGCAAGGTGATGGCCACGAGGTTCGTAAGCGCCCGCGGCGGGACATGGTAGTTGGCGACATCCTGGGAGAACGTCGTCAGGTCGGGGACGTGCGAGAACTGTATCCCGTGGGCGTGGCTGTACTGTACATTCCAGACCTTGGTGACAGCCGAAGCGATGAACACCCCACCGACGATCAGCCGCAGAATCAGGTTCGCGATCTTCACGGCTGCTCCCCCGTGTGTGTCAGCAATCCCGCCGTGTGCCAAGTCGTCCAGCCATTCACAATCAACCGTACATGGTGATAGCCGAGTTCGCGAAGATTGACCATCAAGTGGTGGCTCAAGTCGCAGTCCAGACCGTCGCAATAGACGACGATCACCGAGTCGGGCGTGAGCATTCGCGCAATCGACGGGTAATGCTCGTCAAACTCCTCCACGGGCAGGTTCAAGGCGCCGGCGATATGTCCGGCGGCGTAGTCGGCCGGCGAACGCGCATCGAGGAAAAAGGCCGACCCGCCGCTCCACAATTTCTTCGCCTCTTCCAACGTCATCGCGTCCTGCGCCTGCGGCGCCACCTTCGGCGGCGTGATGTACGGAATACGCCGTGGCGAAAGCGCGTTGGCAGCCAGGCCCAATACCGCGCCCCCAAACACAATCACCAGCGCCTGCTGGAGAGTGCGCCACATGCCTGTCCCGCGGCTACTTCAGGACGGTAATCGTCACGGGTATCGTAATCTTCGGCTGAATCGACGTGTTCGTGTCGAAGCTGATCGTGCCCTGCTCCGACGCCTTCGGCGTCTCAGCAAACTTGGCGACCACCGAGTACGTCTTGCCCGGTTCGACCGTGACAAGCTCGAGGCTCAGGTCCTTGAGGCTGGTCGCAAGATTCTTGATTTCCAAAGCCTGGTCGGGTCGCGTGGACGACACCGTGATCTTGCGACTCGGCAGCGCCGGGGCATTGGTCGCAGGCGCGTGGGATGCGTCCGTGATCGGCCAGTACAGCGATTCGTGGTCCACCACCACATCGCCCATCAGTTGCCCGTTCACGAAGATCGTGGCCGCAGGTTGGGTAATGCCGTCAATATACACTTTCACACTCTCGTTGAATCGACGCGGACTGCCTTCGCCTTCGAATTCGATAAGGAGCTTGGCAGACTGATCGTTTGACCCCTCGGCAGGTTCAACCTTGGCCCGCACGAGTTTGCTGCTCGGCTCGGTCTTGCTAATGACGAGCTTCTTCCCGTCGGTCCGACGCAACGTCGCGCTCACGTTGGTGATCATTCCCTGCCGAATCTGCCCCACGTTGATTGATCCGGGCGCCGCTTCGACGATCTGCACCACATTCGCTTTGATGGACAGACTGAGCTTCGGATTCTCGGGATCGTTGGACGGCACGGTGATGTGCTTCTCCAGCGAACCGTGCGCACCCCCGATGTTGACCTTAAATATCAGTTCGCCCTTTTCTCCTGGCTTCAGCACTTCTGGCTTCACGCTCGCTACCGTGCACCCGCACGACGGCTGCGGCTTCCCGACCTTCAGCTCGCCCGTGCCGGCGTTTTGGAACGTGAAGGTTCCCGTGACGGAGTCGACAAACGAAGTGGTGCCAAAATCGTACACGGTCTTGTCGAACTGAATCTTGGGAGGCGGTCCCGTTGGCTTGGCAGCTTCCGGTGCTTTCGCAGCCTCTGGTGGCTTGGCGGCTTCTGGTGGTTTATTCGTCGCGTCCGCGCGGGCCACGCCAATCGTCGCCATCGCAAATAACGTTACTGCCAGCAACTCTCGCTTCATGATATTTTTCACTCTCCGTTTACGTTGACCTGATGTACGACGCATATATTACACGGGCCATGCCCCGCTGACAAGTGTAACTCTGCAGCCAGTTTACACTGAAAGAAGTTGCTTTTGGCCCTTGTCCGGCTGAAGATTTCTCGCGCATTTGACAGCGAACATGTGTGTTCCACTCAATCTTTTCCCGCAATTCCTGGCTGCGGTAACCACTGCCGACGGCACTGGCAACCTGTCGGAAGCGGAACTGATCGCCCGCTACCCGGCCATCGCCGCCGCCATCGCTATCCTGTTGTCGCTCGGTGTGATCTGTGATTTGTACCTGCTGTGTCGATTTGCCCGGCCCGCGCCCTCCAACGGCCAGGCGACCGAGCCATCCCCCCGACTCAAGATTGACCCCAAGCCGTGGAGCCTGCGCGATGTATTGCTCGCCACAGCGGCGCTGGTCCTGGTGCTGGTGGCCGGTGACGCGACGGTCGCGCTGATCCTCAAGCTCGCGCACTGGGATGAGGACAACGCGCTGCCCTGGCTCCTGGGGGTAGACATGCTGTTGCGCATCGCCATTTTGGTCGGCTTTGTCGCGTTCTTCCGGCGACGCAGCATCGACTGGCGTCAAGCGCTCGGTCTTCGACGAGCCTCACCGCTGCGGTCAATCGGCTTGGGCGCCACCTTCTTTCTTGCCGTCCTGCCCCTCTTGGCGGCAGTGTTCACAATCTATGGAAATCTCTGCCACCTCGTCGGCATCAAGGACGAGCCACAACCGATCTCCGATCTCCTGGCGACTTCCGACTCGATGATTGTCGTGGTGTTGATCACGGTCTTTGCCGTCACCATCGCGCCGGTGTTCGAGGAGTTTTTCTTCCGCGGCTTTGCGTACCCGCCCCTCAAACAGCGCTGGGGTACATGGAGGGCGTTGATGATTGTCTCGGCCCTGTTTACCGTGATCCATTTTCATGTGCCGTCCATGGGGCCGCTTTTTGCGCTGGCGATCGGGCTGGGCTTGGCGTACGAATTGACCGGCTCGTTGTTGGCGCCGATCACCATGCATGCGTTGTTTAATGCCACCAACGTCGCCATGCTCCTGTACGTCCGTGCGCACTCATGAAATCCGCGCGCAAAAAGAATCCCACCGTCCATGACCTCGGCGAATTCGGCTTGATTCGCGAACTCCAGGGCGCCATCAGTCCGGCCGGGGGCTCCGTCGTGGTGGGGATCGGCGACGACTGTGCCGTGCTACGCACCAGCAACCCGGACCTGTATCTGCTCTACACGTGCGACCCCGTCGTGGAAGGCGTCCATTATCGACCGCGCGACCCGGCGCGCCAGATCGGCTGGAAAGCGATGGCCCGCAACCTTAGCGACATCGCGGCGATGGGTGGATTGCCCCGGTGGGCGGTCGTCAGCATCGGCTTGCGACGCGGCACGGAGGCAAATTGGGTGAAGCAACTCTACGCGGGACTCCGGGCGGCTGCCCGAAAGTTCGGCTGCCAGATCGTTGGCGGGGACACGACGCACGTGAAGCACGAGCAGTTTGTCGTGGTCGCGCTTGTGGGCGAAGTCGAGAAAACGCGAATCACCCTGCGGAGCGCCGCGAAAGTCGGCGACTCGGTGTTGGTGACCGGCACCCTCGGTGGCTCGCTCCGCGGCAAGCATCTCACCTTCACTCCGCGCATCGAGGAAGCGCGGTGGCTGGTCAGCAATTTCCCGGTGCATGCGATGATCGACCTGAGCGACGGGTTGTCCAGCGACCTGCAGCGCATCGTAGAGGCCAGCCCACGCGGGATGGGATTCGAGATTCATGCCGCCGAAATCCCCATCGCGCCAGCCGCCCGTGGACACCTCACTGCGGCCCTCGACGACGGCGAGGATTTCGAGTTGCTTTTCACCATCGACCCTCGATATGTCACCGCGCTTCGCCGGAAATGGGCGCGAAGATTTCGCACGGAATTGACAGAAATCGGCCGCGTGGTCCGGTCCCGACGGCCCGTGACGTTGGTCGACACCAAGGGAAGAAGACAATCACTCAGCGCCGCGGGCTATGATCACTTCGCAGCAAATTGAAGGGCACGGCGTCGAGGAAACGGTGGAGTTTGGCGAGCGACTGGCCCACCAACTCCGACCCGGCGACGTGATCGCCCTGTCCGGCGACCTCGGCGCGGGAAAAACCGTGCTCATCAAGGGCATCGCCCGCGGACTGGGCATCACGCAGGACGTAACGAGTCCCACGTTCACGCTCGTGCATGAATACGCAGGCGGCCGACTCCCATTGTTCCACGTCGATCTCTATCGGCTCGACAACGTGGAGCAAGCGCTGGCGATCGGCATCGAAGATTATCTGGGCGGCCCGGGCGTGACGGCGATTGAATGGGCGGAGAAGATTGAGTCGCTGCTGCCGGCGCACTGCACGCGCATCCGCATTATCACGCTGAACGAGAACGCGCGTCGCATCGAGGTTGCGTGATCACCCTGGCCATTGACACCTCGACGCCGCGCGGCGCGGTCGCGCTCTTGCGCGACGACCAACCGCTGGCCGAGGAGGCGTTCGACCGCTCGCAACCGAAGCAGAATCTCTTCGATGCGGCGTCGAATCTTCTTTCCGCGAATCAACTCAGCGCACACGACCTCGGCTTGCTGGCCGTGGGGCTTGGCCCGGGATCGTTCACCGGCATACGTGTCGGCATCGCGGCGGCGAAGGGACTTGCCCTTCCCCAACATTTGCCGGTCAAGAGCGCAAGCAGTTTTGACGCACTGGCGTTGACGGCGCTCCCGAAGATGCCGCGCGATTGCCCGCAACTGTGCGTGCTGTGCGACGCTCGACGGGACGAGATTTATTTCGCGTTATACGATCGCGAAGGCCAGCGTGTGAAAGACTGCCGGATTGCCACGCTCGAAGCGGTGGCGGATGAGATTCATCATCCGATTTGGTTTGTCAGTTTCGAAATCGAACGCTACAAGAATGACCTCATGGCGCTCTTGGGAGGTTTCGCGTCCATCTGCGAAACGCCGGTGTTCCCGAGCGCGGCGGCAGTAGGCTGGCTGGCGTTGCACCGCTTTCGAGACGATGGCAAGCGCGGCGACGAGAATCCCGAGCCAATTTACTTGCGTACGCCGCAATACAAGACGATTGGAACATGACAGAACCCAGCACAAAACCAACTCCGCAATGGTCGGCGGGCGGGGATCATCCCGACCGCATCACCGACACGGGCCAGAAGGCGTTTCACGTCAACCTGGATTCGACCAAGTACGGCACGTTTGCCGAAATCGGAGCGGGCCAGGAGGTCGCGCGCTGGTTCTTTCGCGTCGGCGGCGCGGCCGGCACCGTTGCGAAAACCATCTCCGCCTACGACAAGGCCGTCAGCGACGCCATTTACGGTCCCACCGAGCGGTACGTGAGCCGCCTGCGGCTCCAGCAGATGATGGATTACGAGTACAATCTGCTCATCGAACGTCTCGATGCCGCGCGCGGCGCGGAAACATGCTTCTTTGTGTTTGCCAACACGGTCGCAGCCCGCAGTTTCACGCGACGCGCGGATTCGAACGGCTGGCTCGGCATCAAGTTCCAGTCCGCGCCCCGCGCCGAACCATCCCAGGTCATGATCCACGTCCGTCTGCTGGACGAAGAAAACCTGCGCGAGCAAGAAGCGCTCGGCGCCATCGGCGTGAACCTCATTTACGGCGCGTTGTTCCATTTCGAACGACCGCATTACCTCATTACCTCGCTGCTCGATCAGTTGAGCAAGAGCCGCGTCGATGTGGACATGATCAAATTCTCCGGCCCGGCCTTTGCCAAGGTCGATAACCGGCTGATGAGCCTGCAGCTGGTCGAGCAGGGGCTTACCGAGGCTGTGATGTTTACCGTGGACGGCGAAGTGGTGCAGCCCTCGGAAGTGCTCTACAAGAAGCCGGTCCTCGTCGAACGCGGCACGTTCCGGCCCGTCAACAACCTGCATGTCGATATGCTGGAGTGCGCGCGGCGGCAGTTCTTCGCGGAGTCTCCAGACAACCAGAACGCGGTCGTGCTGATGGAAATCACGATGCACAACCTGCTCCAGAACGTCAAGGTGCAGCCCGCGGATTTCCTGGCGCGCGTGGACACCCTGAGCACCATTGGCAAGACGGTCATGATCACGAGCCACGGAGAGTTTTTTCGCATGGTCGAATACCTGCGGCGCGCCACCGAGAATATGATCGGGATCGCCGTCGGGATGCCGACATTGCAGGAACTGCTCGACGGAAGGTACTACGCGATGCTGCCCGGTGGCCTGCTGGAAGCGATTGGCCGACTCTTCTCGGGACCGGTAAAGCTCTACGTGTACCCGCGCAAGCCGGCGGAACGCGACACCATTATCACCACCGAGAACATGCCCGTGCCCGACAATCTTAAACATTTGGTCGCTCACCTGCGGACCAATCATCTCGTCGAAGACCTACAGGGCGTCAACACCGGCACCCTTGGCATTCACTACTCCGAGTTGCTGAAGAAGATTCGTGCCGGCGATCCGACCTGGGAAACCATGGTGCCGCCTTCCGTCAGGGAAATCATCACCTCGCGCCACTACTTCGGCTACGGCGGCGGCAACGGGGAGTGACGCCGCGAAACGGCGTCACAGAATTGGAGAGTCAGAGTTGTCATGAATGCAGGTATGACCACGCTTACGTTGCCTTAGCCTTGTTGCGGCGATAATCCTTACGCGACTGGTATGCAAAGAGAATCCCGACAACCACCCACGTTCCGAAAAGAGCGAGACCGACTACGAATCCCGCTTTCCCTAGCAATAGTAATATATCAGAATGAAAAATCCAACCTATTAAGACGATTAACCCGGTTAGTAACGCGGCGCGGTATTTTTCCATGTTTCGGAATCGGATTCTAAAGACGAAAGCCTGAATCACCAACAGGCAACCTCCCACTATGGCAAGGATTGTGGTCATTGACTCCAATTACTTGCGCCAACCTTGGTAGTGAATAAATGTACCGGCATCAGAGTTGTATTTACAGCAGATTCTCCTGTCGTCTTCCCTCCACGATTTGCGTTTGCAGGCGCGAGAACCGAACAGAGTCGACAACATCCAGTCGCCTGCTGCTGCACCACAGTGGCGAACCGTCGCTCACGGCACAATCTGAAAACCGATTTGCTTGAAATGGCGGTCCGTGGTCAACGCCTGTTTCAGTCTCAGTTGCTGCATGACCACGAAGCTGGTGCAATCCGTGAAGGAGAAATCCTTGTCCCCGTACCGAAAGAACAAATGCCGCGCCTTTTCCGCGCGTTCAGGCGTAATCGGTTCCCATTGCAGTCGCGCGCTCCCCTCGACCTGCTTCCACCACGCTTCCGCCGCCGATAATCCAAGTCGAAACCGAATCAGGGTCAGTGTCTCGTCCATGACGTAATCGGTCGTCACCAGGACCCCCTTTTGCTCCAGCCAACGGTCCCGCGCCGCCGTCGCCCTGGCGTGCGATGGATCCACCGCATCAGCACACGCCATCCAACCGGCCGTATCGACGAACAGGCCTTTCATTTGCCGTAAAGCACGGCATCGTGATCGCGAGCGCTCAACCCGTCACGCGACCGGCCTACTGCCGATGCACGATACAGTGGATCCGTCTCCAGCTTGTCCTGCGGAATTGATGCCGCGTCCACGGGCACGATCTCAAACGCAGGCCGGCTACGGTACAGCACCGTGAACCGCGCGCCTTTTTTTACGCGGCCAACGACATCTGACAACCGACGCCGCAACTCCTTCACATTGATCAGTGTGCTCATAGCCAACCTTTGAAGTTCATCTTAAGATGAACCAAGTTGCCGCGAATGTCAAGCAACGACGGCGGGCAAGATGCCCGCCCTGCAATTCACGGCGGGAAGGCGAATCCGCCGGCAGGTCACCCCTTCATGCCGGTCAGGGTGACGCCCTGGATGAAGTATTTCTGGGCGAAGAAGAAGATGATGATGACGGGGGCGGTCATGAGCAGCGAGCCGGCCATCATCATGCTCATCGAGCCGCCCGATTCCACGTTGAACGCGTACAAGCCGAGCGCGAGGGGATACAGGCGCTGGTCCTGGAGATAAATCACGGGGCCGATGAACTCATTCCACGTGCCCATGAACGTGAAGATGGCGATCGCTGCCAGCGTTGGTTTCACCAGCGGCAACATGATGTGCCAGTACACACGCCAGAAGCCGCAGCCATCGATTTTCGCGGCATCTTCGAGATCGCGCGGGATGCCTCTCAGGAATTGGCGCAGGAGAAACACATTGAACGCGCCGGCAAAAAAGCTGCCCACCCACAACGGGTACAGCGTGTTGTACCAGCCCAGCGACCGCATGATCAGAAAGTACGGGATCATCGTCACCTGCCCTGGCACCATCATCGTGGCCAGCATCAGGGCAAACGAAAAATTGCGCCCCGGCCATTGCAGACGCGCAAAACTGTACGCCACGAGCGAACAGCTTAACAACGTGCCGACGAGATTCAGGATGACCAGGAACAGGCTGGTCGCCACGTAGCGCCAGAACGGAAGGTGCTCAAGCGCAAAGCCGTAGTTGCGGCGGATCTTGGCCCACCACGCACCGGCCGCCGTGTTCCGATCAATCTCGATCGTCACCCGCAGGTCATTCGGACCTGTGACCACGCTCGGGCCCACCTCATGCAATAATTTCCACGAACGGATCTTGTTGGTCTTGTCGTCAGGACCCGGCTCCTGCCATGTGCCAATGCCCCAGTTGTTGAAGTCCGCGAGGTCGTACGGCTGTTCGGCCCTGAACTTCTTGCCCAGCTTCTCGACGTACACAATCAGCGGATGCCATGTGTCGTCGTTGCGCAGGTAAAGCTCGATGCGATAGAGGCGGTCGATGGGAAAACTCGTGTGGAATGTTTGCGACAACTCGATCCTGTCCCCACGCGTGAAGTCGTAGCGCAACTCGGCGTGCGGATCGTGCGGATCATCGATCTGTGCCAGTCGCGCTTCGCCCGTGCCGCCCACCTGCCACGCCGTGGACACTTTATCGGGTGCGACCAGTTGGTCTTCCTGCAGGTCATAGGAGCGGGCCCGCAACTGGCCGAACAGCAGCGCGCGCCGAATCTCGCCCAGAACGTCGCTCACCATGGCCGCATCGACCCGTTTGATTGCCTCAGCGGGCAGCGCAGTTGAGTTCCAGACATCTATCGGTATGGTATTCTGCAGCTTCATGTACAGGCCGCGCGCGACCTGTTCAATGGCAACAGCACGATCGATCTCCGGCGGCCAGGCGTAGTCCATCTTCTGCAAGTGATCTTCCAACACCGGCAGAAGCTCGTTCATGCGTGCCCCGGTCAAATCGTCATAGTAACGGGTATCGACATACGGTGATTTCACTTGTGGGATCGGACGCTGGGGCCATAAGTGGATCTTCTCCCCGAACATTTCGCGGTCCATCTTGACCGACGTGGTGGCCATCCACAGAAACGGCCAAGCGAAGACCAGCGACCCGACGATCAAGAGCGCATAGATCCACACGTTTCGGCAGAATTCGGCGAATCGGTAGTAACCCGCGCTGTGTTGTAATGTGCCTTCGGTATTCATTCGGTGCGGTCCAGCCTTCGCCAGGGCTTCGGCGGACAGGTCATCCCTCCTCGTAATACACCCAGCGTTTCTGGAGTTTGAGTTGAACCACGGTCAACCCGAAGACGATGACAAACAGCACCCACGCCATCGACGCGGCGTACCCCATGTGCAGGTAGCGAAAAGCGTTATTAAACAGATGATACGCGTAAAACAGCGTCGAATTCACCGGACCGCCCTGGGTCATGATAAACGCTTGCGTGAAAATCTGGAACGTGCCGATCAGGCCCATGATCAGGTTGAAGAAGATGTACGGCGACAGCAGCGGCAGCGTGACATGCATAAACTTTTGCCACGTCCCCGCGCCATCGAGCGATGCCGCTTCATAATACGTCTCGCTAATGCCTTTCAATCCGGCGAGCCAGATGATCATCCCGCCGCCCGCGCCCCACAGTCCCATCAGGATCAGGGCCGGCTTGCTGGTATGTTCATCCTGCAACCAGTTCGGGCCGTGAATCCCTATCGAAGCGAGCGTCGTGTTCAACAGGCCACCGGTCGGATTGAAGATCCAAATCCACAGGATACTCGTCGCGACCGCGGGCACGATCGACGGCAGATAGTAGAACGTTCGCCAGACCGCCACTCCGCGCACTTTCAGGTTCAGCAGCAGCGCAATGGCGAGGCTCAACGCCATGCCCAACGGAATCCCGATGACCATGTACACCGTGTTCCACAATGACTTCCAGAACAGCGGGTCCTTGGTGAACATCCAGGCGTAATTGCCGGTGCCGATGAACCGGGCGGGATTCAGGATATCGTAATCGCAAAAGCTGATGATGATCGAAAACAGAATCGGGCCACCCGTGAACACCACGAAGCCGAAGATCCACGGCAACGCGCACAACCAGCCGCCTTTCCACTGCGAACGAAAGTAACTGCTTTGCAGGCCCTCGATGTCGCCGCCGCGTTTCGCCAACGCGCCGCCGCCCACCGCCCGCAAGGCGTTGCCGACCTTCTGGCGCAGGTTCGCCTTCGTGTCCCAGTAATAGATTCCCATGGCCGCCGCGATCAGGAGGACGGCGTACAGCACGAAGAACCAGTTCCAATTCACCAGCGCGCCGCGAGGCGGACTGTAAATGCGGTCGAGGTCGCGTTGGACAATCTCAGTGCCAATGTCCAATGCCTCTTTGGGGGACATCTTGTGGTACAGAGCATCCTCGGTGCGGTCGCGCTGTTGATTCCACAACAACTGGCCGACGGGAGTAACGGGTCGATACGGCTGGCCCTCCAGCAAATCGTTGAAGATCTGTACTG
>JBGPVO010000006.1:0-14708 GCA_041491705.1 Verrucomicrobiia bacterium | reverse complement strand
GCGTCTTCGATCGTCGCGCCGAGGTTGACCTCACGCAACATGCGGTTCAATTCCTTTGAAATCGGATCGCTCATCTCCTTGGCGACCAGTTCCAATCCCTTGATGAAACCGTAGCCAGATCGGAGGGAATTCGTCAGCAGCATCAGCGCATCGGCCAGCTGCCTGACGAACTTTGCGCGCCGTCGGTTCTGGTGCACCCGCACGAAGATCACGGGACTCATGAAACCGATCAGCCCCAGAATGATTCCACTATGCACGTACCCGAGGGCGAAGCGACCGACCAAATACCCGAAGCCTGCCAGCACCAAACGCGACAACACATATTCTGAGGGTCGCATCGGAATGTCCGCGCGCGCGAGCTCCTCCTCCAACCGCGACATGTACCCACGCCCCAGCACGAGGTGCAGGAATCTGGGAACCTGACTCATCGTCTGCAACTCGGTGTGGGTCGCCTCCGCTGCTTCCGCCTCGATCGTCGCGTAGGTCTCCATGCGCTCCGAGAGCTTGGCCCGGCGCCGCGTGGCCTGCAAATACACGCCGTAGCCGAGAAGCAGGAAGAAGCCGACGGACAGGATGACGATGATAAGAAGATTATTATCCATACTAGCGTACCTCACTTGTCTTCTTAAAAATCTCCGGTGGCAGACGGATGCCCGACGAATTGAAGCGGTCAATGAACCGGGGCACCATGCCCGTCGCCTGCATCGTCCCCAGAACCTTGCCGCCTTCGCCGATGCCTTTCTGCTGGAACGTAAACAGATCCTGCAACACGATGACGTTGCCTTCCATGCCCTGGATTTCGCTTACGCTGACGACCTTGCGGCTGCCGTCGCTCAGACGTCCGATTTGCACGATCAAATGAACCGCCGACGCGATCTGCTCGCGGATCGCGCGGGAGGGCAGGTCCATACCGGCCATCATGACCATCGTTTCCAGGCGCGCCAGCGCGTCGCGCGGCGTGTTGGAGTGCACCGTTGAAATCGAGCCCTCGTGGCCGGTGTTCATGGCCTGCAACATGTCGAGCGCCTCGCCGCCACGGACTTCGCCGACCACAATGCGGTCTGGACGCATACGCAGGCAATTGCGGACGAGGTCGCGAATCTTGATCTCGCCCTTGCCCTCGATATTGGGCGGGCGCGATTCAAGCCGCACGACGTGCGGCTGGTGAAGCTTTAATTCCGCCGCGTCCTCAACGGTGACCACGCGCTCGCCTTCGGGAATGAAGGACGACAGTACGTTGAGCAGGGTCGTTTTACCCGCGCCCGAGCCGCCGGAAACGAGAGCGTTCAGTTTGATCTTCACGCACGCCGCCAGAAACGCCGCCATGCCCTGGGTCAGGGTCCCGAAACCGATCAGGTCCTCCACGGTGTACGGGTCGACGGAGAATTTACGAATCGTGAGCACCGGGCCGTTGAGCGAAAGTGGCGGGATAATGGCGTTGACGCGTGAGCCATCGGGCAGGCGCGCGTCCACCATCGGGCTGGATTCGTCCACGCGGCGGCCCAAGGGTGTGACAATTTTATCAATGACGTGGCGAATATGCTCGTAGTCGCGAAACTGGATGTCGGTCAATTCCAGTTTGCCGAACCGCTCGCAATAGACCTGGTCCGGGCGGTTGATCATGACTTCGGTGACGGTGGGGTCGCGCAGCAGTGGCTCGATCGGGCCGAAACCGAGAATTTCGTCAGCCATGTCGGAAACCAGCCGGTTGCGCATCTGGCGCGAAAACGGCAGCTTATCGGCGCGCAGTTTTTCCTCGACAAGCTCCTCGACGCGGCGGCGCAACAGCGCTTCATCACCCTTCTCCAGAAGCTTCTGGTCAATGTTCTGAACCAAGTACGCCAGAATCGCATTCTTGGATTCCTGATACAATTGGGCACTGATTTCCGGGGTGGTCGCCATAATCTGTTGCACCTTTTCCTAGGTCGCATTCATTGCATGAACGAAAACCATCGTCCCGAACGTTTCTTGTCGGCGGTGACGGCCGGCGACATGGTTTCCGCCAGAGCCAAAAGCGCCCGGGCCACCGGTTTGTTTGGATTAGAGCTGACGAATGTCTGCCCAAGGTTCACCGATGAACCCACGAGCGTGTCATCCGTGGGGATTTGCGCCGTCACGGGAAATTCCAGGATTGTCTCGACCTCCGACGAGGAGATTTCCTTCGAGTTGGTGGTGCGATTGACAATGACGCGGATTTTCTCTTTCGGGTAATTGGCGGCGAGCAGATTCTTCAAGTAGAGCTTCCCGTCGCGCAGGCGGGGCAAATCCATACCCACGACCACGAGGATCTGGTCCGAGTAATCCATCGCGGCGAGGGTGGACTCCAGATTGGCGTAGCCCGTATCGACGATCGTGTACTCGTAATGCTCGCGAAGCGCTTCCAGAATGCTCTGCACCATGTAGCGCGATAGCGTCGATCCATCGAAGGTCCCTGTCAATGGCGCCGCCAACACGGACACGCCCGAGGTATGCTTGGACATCACGCTGTCAACAACATCGTAATCGATACCGCCGAACCCCGGCAGCAAGTCGCCGAGCGTGCGTTTCGGCGTCACGTCCAACAACATGGCGATGTCGCCGCCCCACAGGTTCAGGTCGACCAGCGCCACATTCTCGTTGGATCCGGCCAGGGCCACCGCCAGGTTCGCCGCAATCACGGTCTTGCCGCAACCGCCGCGCGGACCGGTGACGGTGATCACTTGTCGTTTGGGGCCTTCGGCCACCACCGTCTGGGCCGGGGACGCAGCGCCGAGACGTTTCGCCGCTTTGGCCTGGATGGCCGCCACTTTGCGGACTTCTTCGAGAAGCCGATCGGTCATGAGGGGCCGGGTAACGAATTCCCTAATGCCGGCACGCAGCATCTTGTGCCACACTTCCTGGCCTTCCGAACCGGTCAGGATGAGGATCACGCCCACTTCGGGCAGGTCAGCGGCAATTTGTTCGGCAACGGTCAGCCCGTTAAGGACCGGCAGGTCTTCTTTAATGAGGACGATGTCCGGCCGCTGCCGGTTGACGAGCTCCAGGCATTCTTTCCCATCGCGCGCCTCACCAACAACATGAATGTCCTGCTCGCCAGCCAGCTGGCTTTTCAGCTTCTCCCGCTCGGCTAATTCGTTCTCGGCGACAATGACGTTGATGACATCCATGGTTCGAGCCTACATCCGTTCTGCCGGTATCTTATCGTAGCACATTGGATACTGGCAAGCCTCCTCGTCATTTTCCCTACTGTGCAGGCCGAGCCGGCGTGAAGTTCGAGGTTGTATCCGGCACCGGGGTTACCACTGCAGGTTTCTCCACAGGTTGTTCTGCCGGAGCCTTGTCCGTCGCCGCTTTCTCGGCAGGCGCCGCGGTCGCAGTAGCCGCTGCGGGTTTTGCACCGGTTACCTTGGCGGGCGCTTTGGATTTCTTGTGCTCGGGAAAACCCCACTGATCGGGATGGTGCAAGCCCCAGTCGTCTGTCTTTTCGGGCTGAGCCGTAGGCAAGTTCCCTTGCTCAAGTGGATTGTGCTCGCTTGGATCGTACCTCTTATCAGGGTTGGGTATCACGCCGCCCTTCTTCCATGTCGCGACCCAGTGCTGCATGCCAGGCGACTGCGCCGCTGCAGCCGTGTCCGCGACGGTGTCCTTCATCACTTCCGGCGTCATGAAAAACAGAACCTCGCTCTTGGCCTGATGGAACTGCTTATCGCGAAAGAACACGCCCAGGACCGGGATGTCAGCCAGCCACGGCAACTTCCGCAGCGTGTCTTGATCGATATTGTTTTCCAGCAGCCCGCCAATCACGATGGTCTGCCCATCGTTGACTTGCAGGGTTGTGTCCGCCGACTTGGTGTTGATAATCGGGATCCCATTGACGCTGCTACCGCTGATTTGACTGACTTCCGCGTGAATGGTCGTATTGATTCGGTTCTCGCTGTCGGCCGTGGGTTTGATCTTCATACGCACGCCGACCTGTTTGAATTCTATCGTGAACGAATTGGCCAGTGTCTGGGCGATGGGGATCTCCTGGCCCACAAGGAAGCTGGCCTCTTTACCACTGAAGGTCAGCAAGGTGGGTTCCGAAAGAACCCGCGCATAGCTTTTCTGGATCAACAAATCCAACAGCAAGGACATCGTCGCGGTATTCGGATTATTAACCGCGGGGCTCCCGCCCACGCCAGCGGAAGGCGGCGGGATAAAACCACTCAGGATGGAACCGCCGCCGACGTACTGCATGGCGTACTGCACCTGACCTTGTGGTCCAAACCATTGAAACCCGACGTTCTTGATGGCGTCCGTATTCACTTGCGCAATGCGGGTGCGAACCTTGACCTGCCGGGGTTTCGTGACCTCCAACAGATTGACGACCTGCGGCTTGTAGGCGGCGGCCACCAGGGCAGCGCGCTGCGCTTCAATTTCGTCATTGACCTTCCCGTCGAGCACCAGCGAGTCGCCAATGGCGCGCACGGTGATGTTGGTGTTGCCAATCATCTCGCGGATGGTCGCCACGACGACATCATTGACCACCTCGATGCGGTTCATCTGGGTCGCCGAACCATCGCCCTTGACGATCGTCAACGTGGTCACACCGGCCTTCTTGCCGATGATGCTGAGTTCCTTGTCGGAAAGAGGCACGACGTCCGCAACGGCGGGGTCGGCAATGGCAATTTTCGATACATTCGTGCCGGCGATCGTGACCGCTTCGCCGACGCTCACCTGAATGACCGGCTGCTGAGCCTGCGTATCCGGGGCCGAAAACAGCCCGAGAGCCAACAACCCGACCAAAATCCCCACTGCCCTCCATTGGATCTTCTTCATCTTTTGTGTCCTTTCGTTTTAAAGTTCCTGTGGACGTGCGCCTACTCGGCTGGCACGATCGTCTCTGCTGTGGCCCGGTAGATTTTGATTTCCGGCCGATTACGGTTCGCCGGCGGGCTGATGATAATCGGTGTGGATCTCCCGGCGTCGGGAGGCGAAGTGGAAAGCTCAAATAGTTTCTTGCCACCGAGATCTTTTACGGTAACACCCGTGCTTTGGACGATGCTCTTGTCCTGCGGAGATCGCAGCATTACCCGCAGGCTCCCCGCGCGGTCCGCCGCCAGGAGAAGCTCGGCTTCCTCGGGCTTGACCGCCAGTGTCATCGAACTCTTGGCGCCCCCCTTGCCCTGCGTATCGGTCTCACCCTGGTTGATGGCCAGTATGAGGACGTTTTGCAGGATCATCTGGGTCGTCTCCTGATGCGCGACCGGGTCGGAGTACGTGGCCAGAATATCTATGCGGTCGCCCGGTTTGACGGTCGAACCGACGGCCTTGACTTCGTCCGCGCTGATGGCGATGGCCCGCATGCCCTCGGGAATATCGTTCACGATGCCGGCATTCTGGCCTTCACCCAAAAGATCAGTGGAACGGATTTGCTCTTTGGCCTTGAGACGCACCATCGTCACGTGCCCCTCCACGTCCTTGCGGTCCTGGATGGCGCCGACGGTGAGCAGCTCCTTGGGGTATGGGATCAAGGTGACCATGTCACTGGTGATCTTGGTGCGCGCCGGAATGTCTTCCCGGGCGGTCACGATGGGAACCCAGTGTTCTTTGGCCTGTTTTTCGCGATTGCTCTCCATGCGGTAAATCATGTAGGCAGCGATCAGCCCTAACACGACAGCCGCCAAAATAATTCCACCGGCACCTGGCTTCTTAGCCATTGAGTCCTCCTTGTTCGACTTTTTCAAGCTAAGTCGAGCAAATGCTGTGCCTTCGCCAGTGAAAAAGCAATATCAAAATTGAGAAAAAAAGAGGGGCTGTCGCTGCGAGGATTTGCTGGGGGAATTTGAGGATTACTGCACCAACACGCGGGCCAGGGCGTAGGGCTCATTGGTGGTTCCACCGCCACTACCCCCGAGTACGACGGGCATGTTTTCCAAGGTGATCGTAAAATTGCCGCCGCCACCGTTGCAGTTGTTGCCGCCACCACCGTTCCCGTTGCCGTTGTTATCAGCAACCGCTGAGATGATCTGCACCCCGACAAAACCGACTATGCCCACGTTACTGCTTCCGCCAGTTGGCCACTGCTCAACAATGGCTATCACTCCACAGAACTCGGAATACGGGGCGTTCAGCCGCGCACAAAAGCCGTCATATATCTTATCGACTCCGGTACTGGTGTTTACCTGGTCTCCGATGCTCACCGTACAGTTGCAGCCGACGGTCATGTTGTACTGCCAGTCAGCATCCGTATTTTGTTGCGTGCCACCCAGATCCAGCGGCCCGAAATTGCCAGTCGTGGACACATCATCCTTGGTAATCGTGTACTGCGAGTAGAACGCATTGGTTGCCGCGCGTTGGAGCACCGCGAACGGCATCAAAGGACAGCCGCTGCCACTTCCCCCAAAGGCGCTGCCTGCGCCTTGCAGCATCGCCACGGAATGGACCACCGGGGTCATTGCAGCCATACCGATTACCGGACCGAACATAAGCGGAACCGTCCGTCGCGCCGGGACACGCACCGCGTTATAAGGCGGACCGCCAGCGGCAAAAGTGAGTGCATTCGTGTCCCACTGCCCTGCCTCGACCGTACCGACTTCATTTGACCCCAGTCCGTTGGCCTGAGCCGTAATGGTCGCCTCTTGGCTGATGAGACCGCTATCCGGCGGAGAGTTTGTCAATAGGAGGGTTGCTGCCAGGGCGCTCGCATCGGTGGCGCTCTGCAACTCCCGCTGCTGCTGGTGAAAACGGGCGAGGTCAATAGAAAGGGCCGCGAACGCGAACAGGGCCACCATGGAAAGCGCGGCCAGGACGATCATGCTTCCATTCTCCTGTCGCTGCCGTTTGGGAGGGGGCTTGGATTTCATAGTCATATCCCCCCAAGCTACTGGATAACCGTCGTGGCGGTTATCGTTCGTGTGCTGCTGTTCGCGTCCCGACCCGGCACGACGTACGGGATGATCAGCTTGAACGGATAGCTCACCTTGACAATCATGCCGGGTCTTCCGTTCATATTCGTTGGGGTTGGCGTCACGGTGAGCGAACCCGGATTCAGCAGGGGACCGACCGCAGCTTGGGCGACCGCTTGGATTTGGATGCTGTTTGTACTGATAATTGCCTGGCGAGCGCCCGCAGCCGATGCGTTGCGAATCGTGATGTACGCGGCAAACAGCAGACCGTATTGGACGATCCCGAAGAGCATCACCGCAAAAATCGGCAACAGCACCGCAAACTCGACGACTTCCGAACCCGATTCTTGCCTGCTCAGCCCTCGCCAGCCGAGATGTATCTGTTCCCCCATACGCACCTACCCGCAACCAGACCGATTATTACGCCGGATACCTGCTGGTTGTCCAGCCTAAACATCAAGAAAAATGGGCGGTAGAAGGCTGCCGGGTTGAAGAAGCATTGGCCTGTTTTGCCGCGATCCAAAGCGTGACCGCGATTTCACCACGCCGGACGCAATGTCCGGCGCAAGTTGTTCAGACCGTGACGGGGTCTATTCCACCAAGACCCTGATAGGACCCAACCCAAACTTCTTGAGGTCGTTAAAGCCGCGGCCAAGAATCACCACTTTCAACTGCCAGCCGCTGCCAGAACCAGTCGAAGGACACAAAACCTTGACGATAATGTAGTCTTCTATCGTGACAGGCCCATTATTCCCATTCGGGAAATCGCTCGTGACCGGTAGCACGATGGTCTGGTCGCATAGGTGATTAAATCCAGCCTCCACTCCATCGTTTCCTGGGCTCGTACCAGTCGATTGTCCGATGGTGGAGAAGCAACCGGGGCCGCTGATGGCGTCCTCAGTCTTCTTGGCACCATTCAGTGTTCCACACAAATCAAGAGGCCCCCAATTTCCGCTTGACGATGAACAGGCTACGTTGTTCCAGTTCTGTAAGATATTTGTGCCGCCGACTGGTACGGTGTCGGCCACGCACCCCGGCACTCCGTACGGGATGGGCCTAGCCCCAATTGTTGCGATGGATTCGACCGACGGTCTCATCACTGGGAATCCGAGCGGTCCGCCGATATTGGCGAAGTGGTTGGTCACGGTGCGCAGCGCCGGGACGCGAACCGCATTGAAGGGAGTCGCGTTCGCTGTAAAAGTACTGCCATTCCACAAGCCAACCTGGATGTCACCGGGCGGTCCGGCGGTGATCTCGGCGTCCGTTACGCCATTGGTATTGGTGATGAACCGTGCTTCGGCGATCGCGGCGGCCGAGTCGCCAAGCTTCGCCACGCCGGCCAGCGCCCCCGCGTCCGTCGCCATATGCACCCGGTGTTTCTCGCGATACACATTGGCCACATCGAGGGAAAGGGCGGCGAAACCGAACAGGACGAAGATAAACAGCACAACCAGCACAAGGGCGCTGCCCCGCTTGCCTCGCCCGAATTCCTCTTCCGAGTCGCGTTGTCTGCCAGCCATGGACATCACCTTGTCACCTATACCATTATCTCATAATGGTTGTCGCGGTCAAGGGGAGAGTATCCCCCGCCGCCTTGCCGGGGACGACCCACGGAAGGATCAGCGGCAGCTTGTACTGGATTGTCACGCTGACTGCCCCGGGCGCACCGCCGACCGTGGCGTTCGTATCCACGGTGACGACCGTGCTCAGGTCATTCGTGCTGAGCATCGGCCCCAGCGCATTTTGCGCGACGCTCGAGATCTGATCGCCGGTCGGAGTATTGGTGCTGGTCACCAAGGCCCCGTATCTGGCACCCACTACGGTCGCATTGCGCACCGTCAGGAGCGCCGCGTAAATGAAGCCGTATTGGCAAATGCCGCACAAGAGCAATGCCAGTGGCAATAAAACCAAGGCAAACTCGACGAGAGCCGAACCCGATTCCTGCCTGATTGTCATTCTTCGATTGGGGCGTCTGCGTTTACCCATAACCACTTGGCTCAGACTTGTCACGGTGCCACAGTTCTTGTCGGGTGTCCACCATGTCCACGATTACCTCATGATAGTTGTTGCGTGCAAAGTGATGTGGCTGTTGGAAACATTCGAGCCGAGGACGACCCACGGAATGATCAGCTTCAAATTGTAGTCGATTCGTACGCTCGTCCCGGTGGTATTGCCGACTATAATAACATTCGTAAGATTCACCGTCGGGATCGCTGTATTCGGATCGAGCAGCGGCTTAACCGCTTGTTTCGCGATGGCCTTTATTTGGTCTGTTGGATTGGAGGTGGGGATGTTGGTGACAATCGCCACGCTTGCAAATCGGGCGGCGACGACGGTGGCATTTCGGATCGTCATGTTGGCGGCGATAATGAAGCCCCATTGGATAATGCCGAACATGAGCAACGCCAGCGGCACCAGGACCAAGGCGAACTCGACAAGTTCTGAGCCTTCTTCCCGGCCACCTGACAATCTCCTCCCGAGATGTCCGCGTTTACCCATTGCCACCTCCTTGGACACGGGATCATGGCAGAAGTTCTGCCCGCTGTCCAGCCCAACTCTCACAAACTGCCTCCCAAAAGCCATGGGGGGTGAAGAGGCGTTTAGCCTTCTCCACCCCCAATTTCAGGCCTGTTAATTTGCCAGCTTACGGCAAGTTCGCATTCACAGACGACAAGGTGTTATTCACCTTATGGCCAAGACCCTGCAGCACCACGATCGCCACGACCGCGATGAGAGCCAGGATCAGCGCGTATTCGACCAAACTTTGGCCCTTCCGCGACTTCAGCCCGCGATACATTTTTTGGAGAGTTCTCTTCATCTCGTTCACCTCCTTCATCTGTACTTATATTCTCTTGCTCGACAACCCGACGGACTTACGTTCGTGTCGGGCTTTAGTTGCAGCATACGTGCCATATCGTATCGCTATATGAAGAAGATCGTCAACCAATGATTTGGCACTTCCGCAACTAGCTATCCGCAAGCTTCTTATTGTCATCGCGAATAATACCGGTAAGGTCACCGCGAAAGTCCATTCGGGCGCATTTCAACCGCTGGTGCCAGATTTTCTGGACATGTGTTGAGAAAGTGTTCAATTTCTGAACACTTTTTCCTCACCGGTGCAACTGATAAAGTTTCGCCCGCGAGTCCAATATCAATGTCGCTTTCCGCGTGTCGAACCGCGGTTCGTACCGATCAAGCGAGTCTGACAGTGGTACAACGAGAACAATGTCCTGTCCGTCTGAGACTGGCACCTCGCTCACGAAAACGGTCTGTCGCTCGTACCCAATCCATTTCTTCGTTGCCAACGCCCCGGGCAAGGAAGCGTCCGCCTCCAGTAATACGTTCCGGTACTCTGGTAGATAATACTCGAACTGGCGAAAACCCCAGTAAAAATCCTCTCCGCGGTGGCAGATGAGCACGTTCCTTGATGGCCAGATCTTTCGAATCACTTGGAAACATGCTGACAAATCAGCATCGTGTTGGCGAATTTCCACAGCGGTCAGCGGCGGCCCCGCCAGCGACCGCGTTGGCCAACGAGGCGGGCAAACAAATACAACCGTGTTGACCGCGACCACGACGGTCAACACGCCGCCCAAGGCCCGGAGGCGATTGACCGCGAACGAGGACGCCGCCCGTTCCGCGAACCGGACGAGTCCGGGACCTGCGAGAACCGTGAGCGCGGGGAAGAAACCCAGCACATGGCCCGGCAGGGCCACGTACATGAACATGCCGAAAATCAGCATGGGTGCAATCCAGAGCACCAACACACAGAGTTGTGTCTTGTTTGACCGGAAAAAATCGTTTGCGCTCGCCGCTTTCTCGAAGATCACCCAATGCGCAAATTCCGTCAGTGAGATAATCCCGGCGGCCAGCAGCCCCGCGCAACACGCTAGCACGATCACGTTAACATCGTCCAGAATCGCCCCCATACCTCCGCCTCCCCATATCGTCAGCGGCGCATCAAACTGGCTCTTCAGCCGGAGCAAATGGACATAAGACGCAAAACCACCCGCTGATGTCACGGTCGGCACGAACCACAAGAGGGAAAGACCAACGGCCAACACGGTGGCCCACAGAAATTTCCTCGCGCGAGGTGCCGCGAGATTCCAGAATGCATACCCCCAAAGCGGAATCAGTAGCGGCGCGCTTTGCTGACGAACGCCGCCCACGGCTGCCAGCAGCGCCGCCAGCGCGATCGTTTGGAACCACGTTGCTCCCCGCTGGATTGTCTGCCAGCACACGAACACGAAGCTCATCACCAACGCGCTGTCCACGATTGTCGTCAACGCGATCTCGCTGTGGAACCAGCACAACGGGCTGGTCAACAGGATCAGCCCCGTCGCCCAGCCACATCGGCGGCCAAACATCGATGTCGCGAGCAAATACCCCGCCGCCGCGAGCCAAGCCCCAGCGATCACGCTCAACCACACCAGCGCCGCATGGGGTTCACCGACGAACCAGTTCACCAGCCTGCCCAACACCACGTACAGATAGAACCCCGGCGCATGCGGCTGGCCGATGCGGATGTTGTACTCACCGACCGCCAGCGCAAACTGCGCGCTGTCCCAATGGTACGCGAAGTGACTGCGGAACGGGACCCGCAGAATGACCGCGAGAAGAAACAGGGAAAGCGCCGTCGCAACATCACCGCGCGTGAACCGGGCCTCTGCATCGTGTTCGGTCGAATTCACGTTTCGTTTCATTCAGCGTGCGGGCGCATGGGCTCCCGCAGGGTCATCATAAACCAACACCATAAGCCCAACATGCCGTACAACGGCCAGTAATTCACCAGGGCCTCCAAACCCGGATGTCCATGCAGAAACGCTGTCGTGTGCGTCTCCACATCATTCAGGCACAGCACTAACAGTGCGTATAGAACGATCCATAGCAACGACTGCCTGGCGCGGATGCGTGCTGCGGCCACGGCCATCGGGAAAATCAGAAGCACAAAATAGTGTGGCCACACCGCCATGCCGCCCATCAGCATGGCCACGGTCAGCAAACAAAACTCCGCTTCGCGATCCCCGCCGGACGAGGCACATCTCCAATAGCTTGCCGCGACGAGCGCCAGTCCGGCCAGCGAGCCGATGGTCTGCATACGGCCGCCAAACTTGGCGGCGAACGAGACGATACTAAACTGGCCGAGGGACCGCTTCGCGGCGTCCGCAATGATCGGCATGGCATCCCGTGAAAAATCCACCCACCGGCTCCATCCCGTCAGCCAGAAACAGACCACCGCCACCATGATGACCGTGATCGCCTTGCCCACACGCGCCTTCCTACTGCCACCGCTTCGCCAGACAAACCACGGCAGCAAGACAAACGGGAATAACTTCAGCAATCCAGCGACCGTCACCGCCAGACATGCGGTCCAATGTTTCCCGCGATGCTGGCACGCGTACGCCGCCAACAATAGGGCGGCCAGTAGCAACTGGATTTGCGAGAAGTAAAAATGGTAGTAGAGGGCCTCCGATGCCAGGGTGCCCGCGCACACAAACCGCCAGCCACGCGCTGACAGCCGCCCCTCCAACAAGCGTCGCGTCAACCACAGCACCATGGCCAGACTCGCAATTTCCAGGCACACCCACAGGCCGAACGCCGCCCCCGGCGGCAGTGACTCCAGCGGCGCAAACAGCCACAACATCGTTGGTGGCTCGGTGAGGTGCGGCACGGATTCGTCGCTTACAAGCCCGTGTTGCGCATATAGCCGGGCCAAGGATGCCGTGTACGGATTCGGCGAGCCGAACAAGAGCTGTCGGGCCACGTAGTAGTGCGCAAAGTCGTAGTGCCTTGCGCGCCCCGGCAGTAACAAGGCGATGCACACGCAGCTGAACACAGCAACCAGCGCTGCGCCAACATCCAGCCATCGGCTGTGTCCCACCCGCCGCAACCAGTCCATTGCTCTTGTCACGCGCCTCCTTCCACTAGCAGAGTTGTCGCGGTAGCTCTAGCTCAAACCGCACGACCAGCCGTCGTCGGCCAACCCACCGCAGGTCGGCGTCGCCTATGACGGCGGCTTCTTGCGGATGAAGGAGGCTCGTTGTCAACTTCGAGGCGGCGCCGGGCGATAGACGTAAAATGTCTCATCCGGTTTGCTCCCCACACAGCGTTTCTCCAGTACGTACCGCCCGCGTGCCGCTTCAAGCCAGCGCGACGGGAATTGGCGCTTACGTGCTTGCTCCTCCAGTGGAAAACTGGCGATGATGGCGTCGAATCCGCCGTCGGCAATCCGTTGACGCAACTCCGAATCGTCGAATCTGCCGGCACTCCGAAGCGCCTCGAGTTGCCGGGGATGCAGCGCGAATGGATGCCGGGACTGGCGCACCGCCAGGTACAAATCCTCCACGAGCACCCGTTCATTCAGTTCGCCCAGACAAGCCGCGAGCCGGTCCCATGCCTGTGCCTGTTGCGCGCGCGCCGCTCGATGATCGAGAACGGCGTGCCACCACTCCGGAAGGCGCTCCATCCTCAACCACAAGATCGTCGCCGATACTCCGATCGCCAACCCGAACCACCCCAGGCAAAGCCGCCTGGTGACTCTGCCTGTTGCCGGCTGAGTCCCGTCGCGCAGCAGCCCGCCCGTTAACACGCAGGCCATGGCGAACGGTTCGAGGTAGTAGTTGAGATTGGCGCCCGCCTTGATGGAGGTCACCAGCGCCAATTCGAAACTTACCGCGAATCCCAGCCGCAACAACCTCAACCGTCCATCGCCGCGAGCCACCCCGTAGGCCAGCGCGCCGCCCGCAAACGCCGCCGCGCCCCCGATGATCGCTTCCCGCAGGAAAGCCCATACCTGACCCGGCGCCCCCCAGAGCATGGCGGCTCCAAATGCATTCTTCACAAACGCTCCATCCGTCAGCACCTGAGTGGCCGTGACCGCGGCGAGCACGCATATCGTCCAACCTCCCAGCACGGCGGCGGCACGACCACCGCGTCCTCGTCCCATCTCGGCAACAACAATTGCCAGCAAGACCGCCACCGCGGTTTGCTTGTGTAGAAAGGCGGCCACCAGCAACGCCACGGCTGCCGCCACAGCCATCGGCCGTTGGCTGCGCTGGTACACCCACAGCGCGCCCAGCGACAACAACACCGCGACCGCGTCTGGCCGATAGGCAATGGCCCACTGCGGGGCCAGTGTTCCGCTGAACCATAAAAACGCGGCCACAGCCGCAAACGGACAATCGCAACCGGCCTGCCGCGCCAGCGCGTAGATCACCAGTCCCACACCGAGCCACGCCGCATACGTATACCATCGGCCGCAAACCACTGTCCCCATCCACGACGTATTCAGCAGCCGCGCAATTGTGCCCGGCACCGTGTAGAACAGCGGCCCGTACAGCGCCACCGCATGCGGAGGACGTGAGAAATCATGATAGGGGGACTCGCCGTTGCGCACACAATGAAGTCCGTACAATGACTCGGCGTCAGTCGACAACAATTCGCCATCAAAATCCAGGTCTGCCACAAGGTGAAGCTGCAACAGTAAAGCCGCCGCCAACAACATCACCAGCAATGCCCAGGTAATCCCTTCGGTAAACTTCTTGATCTCTTTCTCGCTCATCGTCCGCGCCTCCACTAGCAGAGTTGGCAATGCGGTTCTAGCGAAAAAACCGTAAAACTTTGATTGTAGGGCTCAACAACCTTGTGCTTGAATGAATTGCTTATGGATGACCAGCGCACCGGCTCTCTTCTCCGATGTGACACGGAGATTTTCTTTGTCAGCGTATTGATTCTTTACTTGGAACTGGTGTTGATCCGCTGGATTGGCACCGAGATTCGCATTTTCGCGTACCTCGGCAACCTGATCCTGGTCATCTGCTTCTTTGGAGTCGGGCTGGGCTG
>JBGPVO010000005.1:0-14899 GCA_041491705.1 Verrucomicrobiia bacterium | reverse complement strand
GGCATTCCCCCCGAGAATCTCACGAGGATTTTTGAGCATGGGTTCACGACCCGCAAGGACGGCCACGGGTTTGGCCTGCACAGCGGGGCATTGGCCGCCAAGGAAATGGGCGGAACCCTCACGGCACACAGCCACGGCCCGGGCAAGGGGGCCGCCTTCACTCTCGAACTACCGCTGGCAGATGAGGACACACCGCGATGAATACGCCAAACGAAGAGCGAAACGGCCGCATTCTCTTGATCGACGACAATCGGGCGATCCACGATGATTTCCGCAAGATCCTCGTGGGGGATGACGGCAATGCGGCGCTGGATCAGATGTCGGCCGCGTTGTTTGACCAACCGGCCAAACAGCCGACCGTCGCGCAGTTCCAGATCAGCTCTGCTTATCAGGGCGAGGAGGCGCTGAGGCTGGTTCAGCAGTCGCGGCAAGCGGGTCAGCCGTATGCGATCGCATTCATGGACGTGCGGATGCCGCCGGGTTGGGACGGCATCGCGACAACCCTGAAAATCTGGGAAGTCGATCCGGACATTCAGATTGTGATTTGCACCGCCTATAGCGATTACTCCTGGGAGGAGCTGATCGGGAAGCTGGGCTGCTCCGACCGCTTTGTGATCTTGAAGAAACCGTTCGACTCCGTCGAAGTGCTGCAGTTGGCCCACGCGCTGACGGAGAAGTGGCGCTTGATCCGCCAAGTGAGGAACCAAATCGCTGATCTGGAAAAAAACGTCCGTGAACGGACCCATCAACTCCAAGTGACCAATGAGAAACTCCTTGTGGAAATCGCCGAGCATCGCCAAAGCGAGCAGCAACTACAACACGTGCTCGAAGAGTTGAGGGACACCCAGCAGCGTGTCATTCAGCAGGAGCGCCTGCGCGCCCTGGGCGGCATGGCCAGCGGCATCGCCCACGATTTCAATAACGCCCTGGTCGGCATCCTCGGCTTGAGCGAACTGTTACTGCACCGCCCCGAGGACCTGGACGACAAGCAAAGGGCACGACGCTACTTGGAGATGATCAACACGACGGCCAAGGATGCGGGCAACATCGTGGATCGCCTCCGGGAGTTTTACCGTCACCGCGAGAAGCGGGAAGCATTTGAGACGGTTGACCTGAATGGTCTCATCGAGGAAGCCATCGCGCTTACGCAACCCATGTGGAAGACACAAGCGGAGGCGAAAGACATCACCATCACCCTACAGAAGTATCTCCAGAGCGTTCCACCCGTCGCCGGCAACGCGGGCGAGTTGCGCGAAGTGCTGACGAATCTGATCTTTAACGCGGTCGAGGCGATGCCGCAAGGTGGAACCATTGTCATCCGCATGCGTTGCGACGGCAGTCAGGTCACGCTCGAAGTCAGCGACACTGGCACCGGCATGACCGACGAGGTACGCCAGCGTTGTCTCGAACCGTTCTTCACGACCAAAGGTCATCATGGCACCGGTTTGGGATTGTCCATGGTTTATGGCATTGTGCAACGCCACCAGGGCACGATCGATATCCGAAGCGAAGTCGATAAGGGCACAACCTTTATCATCCGCATCCCGCAACAGTCGGTAACGCCTCGAGAGGAGTCCCTGGCACCGCCGGTGATGCCCAGCCAGCATTTGCACGTCCTCTTGGTGGATGACGAAGCGATGGTGCGCAAAGTCATCGGTGAATATCTCAAAATTGATGGACACATCGTGGAGGCGGCCGTGGGCGGGCGCGACGGACTGGAGAAGTTTCGCAACGGCCAGTTCGACCTCGTGGTGGTCGATCGCGCCATGCCCGATATCAACGGCGATCAAGTGGCCGCCGCTATCCGGTCCGCCAACCCGACCGTCCCCGTCGTGATGCTCACCGGCTTCGGGGCGATGATGGAAGACGCTGGCGAAAAACCCACCGCTGTGGATTTCGTCGTCGGCAAGCCGGTGACGATTGCCGGCTTACGCACAGCCGTTACCAGAGCCGTTGGCCTTCGCGCCGTCTAGCGTTGCCGTCCTGGCCCCTGCGAACTTCGTGAGAATGGGGTGAGGGGGTCACCTCCTCAAGCCATGAAGTGTTGCTTGCCATGGCGAGGGCTGCGCAGTAGGACTGGAAGCGTGTTGATCCTGGCCATCGACTTGGGCACGACGGGCAACCGGGCCATCGTGTTCGACCGCGAGACGCGCGTGGTCGCGCAGAGCTATCGGGAGTTTCGGCAACTCTTTCCCCAGCCGGGGTGGGTCGAGCACGATCCCAACGAAATCTGGGAGACCACTCGCGCGGTGATCACCGAAGCGGTCGCGCAGGTGGATGCCAACCAGATTGTCGCGGTGGGAGTCGCGAATCAACGGGAGACTGTCATCTCCTGGGGCCCGAAGACGGGGCAGCCGCTGCACAACGCCATCGTGTGGCAGGACCGGCGCACGGCGGCACGCTGCGAGCAACTGAGACGCGACGGGTTTGCCGCGGAAATTCATCAGCGCACCGGGCTGGTCTGCGATCCATATTTCTCCGCGACAAAAATCGAGTGGCTTCTCAAGAACGTACCGGCCACGCGGCGCGGCATTTTCGGGACGATCGATTCGTGGATCGTATGGAAGCTCACCGGCGGCCGGGTCCACGCGACGGATGCCAGCAATGCCTCGCGCACGATGTTGTTCCATCTCCTGGAGCGCCGATGGGACGATAACCTGCTGAAACAGTTTGGCGTGCCGCGGGAAACGCTGCCGGAAGTGCGAGCCAGTTCCGGGGAGTTTGGGATGGTGGACCCGGATTTGTTCGGATTCTCGGCAACAATCTGCGGCGTGGTGGGTGACCAGCAGGGCGCAATGTTCGCGCAGGGTTGTTACGAACCGGGGATCATCAAGAACACATACGGCACGGGCTTGTTCCTGATGATGAACACGCGGGAACAGCCCCGCCTTTCCGAGCACCTGCTCGCGACGATTGCGTGGCAGATCGGGGAACGAACGGAGTACGCGCTGGAGGGCAGCGTGTTCGTCGGCGGCGCGGCGGTGCAATGGCTGCGCGATCAGTTGCAGATCGTGAAGACGTCCGGCGAGACGGAAACTTTAGCTGCGAGTCTCAATTCGAATGACGGCGTGTACTTCGTGCCGGCGCTGACGGGGTTGGGGGCGCCGTATTGGGACGCGGCGGCGCGTGGGACGATTGTCGGTCTGACGCGCGCGACGACCCGGGCGCATCTGGCCCGGGCCACGCTGGAGGCAATTGCGTATCAGACACGGGACGTGGTGGATGTCATGTGCGCCGAACTGGGTGCGCCATTGCGCAAGCTGCAAGTGGACGGCGGCGCGTGCGCGAACAATTTTCTCATGCAGTTCCAGGCCGACATATTGGGCGTGCCCGTCGAGCGGCCCGTGGTGATCGAAACCACGGCGTTAGGCGCGGCCGGTCTGGCGGGGCTACAGGCGAAGGTGTGGTCGAGTCCGGCTGATTTCATGGCGCATCGGCGGGTCGAGCGCGTGTTCGAGCCGAAGATAGGCGAGTCGTTGCGCGAGAGTTTGTACGCCCAGTGGAAGGACGCCGTGGCACGGACGCGGTCTGCCTTCGTGTAGCAAGGATTGGTGCGGCCAGTGCCGCAGCAGGGCGGTAGAAGGAATCGGCTGGACTTTTCGGACCGGAGTTCTTAGTCTGGCAGTTGGCAAGTATGTGGCGGATGCAATGTCCGCGCGGCTGTTTCGGGTTTCGAGTGGAAGCGCGATGAGGACGAAACAGTGTTTTGCCTGCTACCCATAACGGCCCGGGTCTATGTCCTGTAGTCGCATCTCTGCGTGGTATCACCGGCACAACCTCCAAGTGAGCAGCCCAACGTCCTCCGCAAAATCCGCAGGAGGAACCCCATGAAACGAATGTGTTTTGCTGCATGGCTGTCGTTGTTGTCTCTGGAGATGAATGCCGCGATGGTTTTTAACCAGCCACCCGACCCGGGCGGCAAACTCATGGCATTCCAATCATCGCAGTTGTCATACGATTGGCAGGGCAATGATTACGACCAGTATGTCTGGGACAACTTTACGCTGAGTTCAACGCAGTCGATCACCGAAGTCCGCTGGCGCGGGGTGTATACGTTTGGCGGCTACTGGGGTGGGCCGGTGGTGGATTTTGTCGTTTCCATCTGGGCCTCCGCCGGAGTGGGAGGCGCGCCGGACGTGCTGAATCCTCCGCTGGTGCAATACACGGTCGGCAGTAATGCCAGTGAGAATCCCCCGCAGCCGCCCGGCGCCGTGGCGCAATCCTTTCATGATTACCGGTTCGTTTTGCCGACACCGTTTCGGGCCGCCGCCGGAGTGAAGTATTGGGTGCAAATTGAAGGGATTCAGGTTGGCCCGACCGACTGGAGCATCGCGGGAGCATCGGGTGGGAATTGTGATAACGTGGCGTTTGGATCGCATATCAACTACGCGGGAGGTTGGCAGTACTGGTATCTTTCGACGACGACGGGAAGCGCCGGGGATGCCGCGTTCAGCCTCCTGACGGCCGATGTGCCGCCGGGCATCCCGACCGGGCTGGGTGCCATTGCGGGGAACGGACTCGTATTGTTGAGCTGGTCGGCGCCGACCAACGCCACCAGCTACAACATCAAGCGCTCGCTCACCAGCGGCGGGCCGTACGACGTGATCGGCAGTTCGATCACGACCAATTACACGGACACGACCGTGGCGATGGACACCCTGTATTACTACGTCGTCTCGGCGTTGAACGGCTCAACGGAAGGCAGCAACTCGGTCGAGGTCAGCGCCCTGCCGTACTCGCCGCCCATCGCCAATCTGGATTATTACATGCAAGTCGTGGGCACGGCCCTGAAGATCCCGATTGCGAACATGCTGGCCAACGACTTCGACCTCGATGGCGATCCGATTACGTTCAACAGCGTCAGTCTGACAACCTTGAATGGCCTGGCGTTGACGAACGATGCCACGTACGTCTACGTGCCGACCAACAGCGTTGCCGACAGTTTCACCTACACCATCAAATGCAACACCGGCGAGATCGGCACGGGCACGGTCTATCTGTTTATGTGGGCCAGTACGGCGGGCCAGATGCTCTCCTTTAGCGTGGACACAAACAAGATGGCGACGGCGACATTCTGGTGCGTGCCGTGGTATCAGTACGAGATCCAGCGCGGCACGAATGTTCAGTTCGTCGGCGCGTTGCGGCTGTGGACAACCAACGCGCCTGTCGATGGCATGATGCAGGTGACGGACGACTTTTCAGACCTCGGCGGCCAACCGCTGCAAGCCTTCTACCGGATGCGCTACAAGCCGTAAGCTCGTCGGCAATGGCAGCGGCGTCGATTCGTCTGGACGGACACGCTGATTTGTGATTATTTTCACAATGTTGGCGAGGAGCGCGCGGGGATGGCCTCGGGTGCGTCGGTTTCGGGTCAGAGCGAAAGGAATAATGCGATGAACTCGAAACCGCTATGCTTCGGGATTGCCTCAGGCGGGGCAACGAAGAACCTCCTTCAGAAATCCACACTGACACTGGTCATGGTGATTCTCGGGGTGAGTCTCAACGTGGGCAATGCCCGAGGACTTCCACTACGACACGCCGAGAACGTTTCGCACGACGCGCTCAAAGCACGCGCGGCGGCGGCAGTGACCTCCGCCACCTGCAGCAACACGATCCAAACCACACCGCTCGCTTCGACTGTGCCGGACAGCGTCGTCGGCAACAACACGCCAGACGATTTGGTGGGTGCCATCCTCGGCCCCGGCGTGACGTTCTTCAACGTCACGTTTACCGGGGTCACCAACTCCGCCGGAGCGTTCTCGGACAGCGCGGCGGTCTTCGGGATCACCAACGGCATTGTCCTGAGCAGCGGCAGCATCGACAACATCAAGGGGCCGAATCTCTCCGACAGCATCACGCAAACCAATGCCGCGCCGGGCGATGCCGATCTTGACACGTTGAGCGTACCCTATCCGACATATGACGCGACGGTGTTGGAGTTTGATTTCGTGCCCACCCTGAACAGCATCACGTTCCAGTATGTCTTCGCTTCCGACGAGTACAACGAGTGGGCCAACACCCCGTACAACGATGTGTTTGGATTCTTCGTCAATGGAACGAACGTGGCCGTCCTGCCGGTCACCACCACCGGGACGAATGTCGTTTCGGTGGACAACGTGAACGGGGGCAATCCTCTGGGCACCGACCCCAAGAATCCACAGTTCTATGTGAACAACGAGATTGCGTCGGGCGCACCCTATTGCACGGAGATGGACGGGTTCGTGGTGGTGCTGACCGCGACGGCGCAGGTACAGGCGAACCAGACAAACCATATCAAGCTGGCCATCGCGGATGCCAGCGATGATATTTTGGATTCCAACGTATTGATTAAAGGCGGCAGCTTCTCGGCCAACCATCCGCCGACGGCCATCTGCAGGGACATCACCTTAACCGGCGACAGCAACTGCCATGTGGTCGTCAATCCTGCGGCGGTGGATGACGGTTCCGGCGACGTGGAGGACGGTGGCGAGGTCACCCTGGCGGTGTCCCCGACAGAATTGTGGGGAGCGGGGCCACACCTGGTGACGCTGAGCGTGACCGATACCAACGGCGCCATCGGTTATTGTCTGGCAACCGTCACCGTGGTGTGTTTCGGCATCACCGCCATCGCCCCCGAGAACAACAACATTCGCGTCACGTGGACATGCGGTCCCGGCAAAACCAACGCGCTGCAGGTCAGCCCCGGCAATGGCTCCGGGGGGTACTCCAACAACTTCACCGACCTCGGTGGGCAAATTGTTGTGTCGAATCACCCCGGCAGCTACACCACCAATTACCTCGACGTCGGCGGAGCGACCAACGCGCCCGCCCGCTACTATCGCGTGCGGATTGTGCCATAGACCGGGTCTGGGGAGCGCAGCCGTGTGGGCCCGGTTATCGGATCCAGCGAGTGGACGTCCCCTTGGTCCGCTTCAATTCGATGATACTTTCGAAGTACATGGGGCCGTTGGCAGTCTGCACCTCGATCAAGACCGGCAACTCGTACTTCATCGGGCCGTTGGGATCCGGAGCGGGCAACGGAATGTCGCCGGATGCAATGTTCAAGCTGAACGCATGCATCGTGCCGCGGAGTGAGAATTTCGTCAGGGTCGTCGTTCCCGCGGAGGGCGTAATCTGCGGGACGAGTTTGTAGTCCGTGCCCTTGGCAGCCAGCGCGGTAACAGGCAGCGTGATCTGGGCGTCACCGATGTGGATCGTGACGTTGCCGTTAGGGACAACTGGCCCGCTGCCATCTGACGCCATGACGCCCTGCAGGCGCACGGCCACTCGACCTTTCTTAACGGCAACGGTCTTGTTGCAGTTGAACACACCGGTCAGCGTGCGGTTCTTGCGGAAGTTAAACCGAACGGAAGAAGCTTTGTCCTTGGTTGTGCGGTAAGGACATTCAATCGTGGCAGTTGTGACGGGGATATCAAGTGCCGCACCGTTGACCGTCAGCCGCACCGTGACCACGGTGACACCGGCTTCCGTGTGATTGGGCAGACCGAGCACCTGGCCAAGATCCATGCCGCTGACCTTGATGTTGTAGGCGCCATTGGAGTTCCTGAGCCGGTAGCTCGTCTTGATGGAGCCGACCATGCCTTTGGCCCTGCCGCGCGCGTCGAGCGTCTGTGGCGGCAGGAGACTGACCCCGTTGATCTCCACCGCGACCGTCGCGCCGCTCAGGTTGTCGTTCATGCCGCGCGGATTGATCTGGCCGCTAACCGAGAGGCTGTCGCGCGAGCTCTTCGCCCGATTCATCCTGGCCGCGGCGGACTTGATGTACAGATCAACGTCTCCGGCGCCGTGGACGGGCAACACATTGATGTGGACGGTGGCAACGTTGGAATCGAGACCGTTGTTGGCTTTGTAGGTAAAGCTGTCGGGGCCACTGTAGTTGTCATCAGGCACGTAGGTGAACGAGCCGTCGGCGTAGTTGGTCACGCTGCCGTGTGCTGGCGTGGAAACCAGTATCGCCGTGAGGACGGTGGCCTGGGTGTTGGTGTCATTGGCCAGCACGCCCGGGGCCGCGACCTGCAAGGTATCGTTTTCCTGAACCTGATACGAGTCATCTTGGGCAACCGGGGCAATCGCAACATGCATGACCGTCACGGTGACCGTCGCGGTCGCCGTTCCGCCGTTGCCGTCGCTGATCGTATACGTGAACGAATCGGAACCGCTGAAGTTGCTGTTCGGCGTGTACGTCACCCCAATGCCGCCGCCCGTGCTGGCCGCCGAGCCATTGGCGGGCTGGCTGACCTGCGTAATCGTAAGCGTGTCATGGTCGAGGTCAGCGTCGTTCGCCAGCACATCGATCGCGTGAGACCCGCTGTTCTCTGCAATCGTCAGGCTGTCGTCCACGGCCACGGGCGAGTGGTTGACGTGAGCGACATTGATGGTCACCGTGGCAGCGGCTGACAGGAGCGAGCCGTCGCTCGCCTCGTACGTAAACGTGTCGGTGCCGGAATAGCCCGCTAACGGCGCGTACGTAAGCGACCCGTCGGGGTTCAATGTCACCACTCCGTGCGAAGGCCCGTCGATGAGGGTCGCGCTCAACGCATCGCCGTCCAGATCGGTGTCATTGGCCAGCACGCCGGACGCAGAAACGGTCAACTGTGTGTCTTGCGTCATGTTGTAGGTGTCATCGTTTGCGACCGGGGCGTGATTGACGTGCGTAACCGTGATGCTGGCCGTGGCCGGGTCGGAAGCACCGCAAGTTGTCTGGGCGCGGTACGTGAAGCTGTCCGCACCATAAAAATGCAGGTTCGGCGTGTACGCGAACGAGCCGTCCGCGTTTAACGTCAGGGTGCCGTGCGACGGCCCGGCGACAAGCACCGCCGTCAACGGATCTCCGCCAGGATTTGCATCGTTGCCGAGCACACCCGCGGCGTTGACGGTGAGAGGCACGTCTTCGTCGGTCGCGTAATTGTCGTCGGCGGCGACCGGCGCGGGTTTCACTGTCACACTGGCTGCAGCCGAAACCGCCGGGGAACCACATGCACCGGTCACGACAACATTGTATGAGCCCGCATCCGCATCGCCGGCGGACGCGATGCTGTAGGTGCTGTCGGTTGCGCCGGGAATGTCGATGCCGCCCTTACGCCACTGATACGCCAACGCCGAGCCACTCGCCGAGACGGACAACATCACGGGCGCGCCGGCGCAGACATTGACGCTTGCCGGATCCTGGCTGATGATCGTCGCCGTGTTGATCGTAACGGTGGCGACCGCCGAAGTGACAACCGAATTGCAGGCCCCGATGACGACAACGCTGTATCCGCCGGCGTCAGCCACTGCGGCTGCGGAAATCTCGTACGTACTGTTGGTCGCATCCACGATGTCCACACCGTCCTTGAGCCACTGGTACGCGAGGAGTCCGCTCCCGCTTGCACCGACCGAGAGATCAAGAACCTGGCCCTCGCAGACCGCGACACTCGCCGGATCGCTGGTGATCATCGCGGGCAAATTCACAGCCAGCATCGCGACTGAAGACGTCGTGCTGCCGCACGTGCCAATGACCGCCACGTCGTAACCACCGGCGTCTGGCGCGGAAACGGAGGCGATCTCATACAGGTTATTCGTCGCGCCGACAATGTCCACGCCGTCTTGACGCCATTGGTAGGCGAGCGATTGGCCGCTGGCCTCGACCAGGAACGCCGCCGAATCACCCACGCACCTGGCGTCGCCGGCAGGATTGGAAGTGATCACGACCCCGCTGACCGACAACATCGCTGGCGACGAGGTCACGGTACCGCAGAGATTGCTGATGACGACGTCATAGGAACCTGAGTCGGTCGCACCGATCGAGTTCAACGTGAGCGTGTCGGTATTGGCGCCGCTGATGTCCACGCCATCCTTGCGCCATTGATACTGCAACGTCGCGCTGCCATTGGCGGCAACCGAGAACGTCGCCGTGTCTCCCGGGCACGCCGCAGAGTCCGAAGGTTCGGCCACGATCGACGGCGGGACGCAGTTGGAGGTGACGGTGGTGATGACCGAAGAGAAGTTGTTGGACAGGTTCGCGTCGTCTTGCGAACTAACTATGGCGGCGGAGTTCTGGAACGTGAAACCGGTTGTGACCGCATTCGTCACGGCGACCTGGTACGTCACCACGCCGCTGGCGCCGCGCGCGAGGTCGCCAAGGTCCCAGGTGATGGTGTTGCCAAGCGGCGCGCAGCCGCCCGTGCAACTGACAAACGTGACTGCGTCGGGCAGAATGTCCGATAGCTGGACGCCCAATGCGGTCTGGCCCGCCAGCTTGTTCTGGTAGCTGATACTGTACGAAATGATCTGACCCGGGTTCGCGTTGGTCGGGCCCGACTTGATGATGGCGAGGTCAGGCGCGCCAGCGGCGGCTGCTGGCTTTTGAAAGGAGAGATTGCCGAGCGACGGGCTGCCGCCGAGGTTGAGCGAAGCCCCGACGAAGTAATGAGCACCGGCGGCCAGGCGCGTCCGGAATTCGACGAAGCCCGACGCGTTGTTGGTCAGGTTGACCGTGAACGTGTACGACCAGATGTCTTGTCCCGATGGCGCAATCAATGTCGGGCCGGCGGTGATGATGACGTTGGCCGATGGCGTGAAGGAATACAGGTTCTCAATTCCTTGCAGCAGGGTGCTGCCGTGCGCCTTGGTGTGATCGAACTGGACGGTGATCGTCTTGCCGCTAACCGGGCCCCCCGTCATGAACACGCGAGTCGGGATCAGATCCAATTCAGCGTACCCGGTGACGTTCGCGGTCGACCAGTTGGTGCTGCCGAATGATCGTCCCTCCAGTTGAGCATTGAAGCCAGCCGCCTGCACGGTGCTGGCCGATAGCGAGGCCACGACAGCCAGAGCGAGTCCGAAGCGACGCAGTGATGTTGAACGAACAGACGAAACACGAACAGTACTTAATGTATGCATACCCTATTCCCCTAATCCACACGATGCTATCGGCTCCTCGCGCCCCTATTTGCGCGAGGATAGCAAATGGCAAACTGACTTACAAGCCTTATTTTACAAGGCTTGTACGGCGATGCACTTCTCGGTTTAGCTCGCCGCGTGCCAAGATTCCGACGCTTTCCGCCTGCCAACGCAAGTCGTATCGTGTGAGGTGGTTGGGCTGGTGGTCACCCAAAGTTGTCATGTAAACACTGGCCATAATATGTTCAGAAATCTGGACATGGTGTGTAAGGCTTAACAGCCGGGTGGACACTTAAGCCCGAAAGCATCGGCAACACCACGTTTGGGTAAAGACCCGCTTAGGTCACCAGCGTGCCTCGACCCGGGTACGACTCCCCACCCGCTACTATCGCGTGCGGATCGTGCCATGAACTCCCGCGGAGGACGTCGGGGGCGAGTCTAATTATTGATGCAATGTGATCGTGATCGTCGTTTGAAACGCGAACGTTGTGGACGTCCGGGCACGGGGAGGCCTTCGAGAGAGACGAGGCACGGGAGCACGGCAACAACAGAGATCCCTCGACACGCTCGGGATGACAGGAAAGGAGGCGCCTCGCCACGTGGAACATGGCAAGCATAAGCGCCGCTACAACGACAGACGGCTTGGGACAGCCGTCCCTACCGTGAAGCGAGAATTGCCGCAACGCGTATGATGAATTGCGGGCGTACGGGGTTGATTTCATATGGCTTGCGGGGTGGGCGCTGGAATTGTCTTTCCGTTTCGCCGTGAACCGGCTAGACTCCGTCCACTGGACGCGTCGCCGCGAGCGACCCACAGCATGAAGACAATCTTCGATCAGTGTGATTGCCAGAATCTTAAGAACGCGCTCGGCAAAGAGTGGTTGGAGACCAACGGGCTGGGGGGATTTGCGTCGTCGACGATCATCGGGGCAAACACGCGGCGTCAGCACGGGCTCTTAATTGCATCGCTGCGGCCGCCGGTGGAGCGGCACGTGTTGCTGTCGAAGTTCGAGGAGCGGGTGATCATCGACGGACACGAGTCGGCGATCTCGACCAACCTGTATCCCGGCACCGTGTTTCCGCACGGGTTCAACATCCAGATGGAATTTCGGCTGCGGCCGTGGCCGACGTTTCGGTATGTGAACCACGATTTTGAGGTCGAGCGGAGTGTGTTTCTCGTGCACGGGGAGAACACGGTGGTGGTGGGCTATCGCAATCTGCGGTCGCGTCGGCCGATCGAGCTGAAGCTGCGGCCGTTGCTGGCGTTCCGCGATTACAATTCGCTGACGAAACGCGATGATGAGGCGGAGCTGGCGGTCGAGCGCGGCAACGGCACGCTGTCGGTCCAGCCGTACGAGAACCTGCCGCGGCTGTACTTCCATACAAAGGCGGACGGGGTGGACGTGAAGCCGGACTGGTACATGCGGTTCACGTATCCGGTCGAGCAGGAGCGCGGGCTGGATTTTGAGGAGGATTTGTTCACGCCGTTCGAGTTGACGTACCGGCTGTCGCAGGGGCACACGATTTATATCGTGGTGACCACCGAGAAGAAGAACGGCGCGGCCAATCCCGAAGAACTGGCGGCGCGGGAGCGGGCGCGGCGGAAGCAATTTGAGCGCGAGAGCGATTCGGCGCGGCAGGCGCTGGTGATTGCGGCGGATTCGTTCATTGCGCGGCGCGGCAAGGACAACCTGACGGTGCTGGCGGGGTTCCCGTGGTTTACGGATTGGGGTCGGGACACGATGATCGCGTTGCCGGGGCTGACGCTGACGTCGAGGCGGTTTGATGTGGCGCGGAAGATCCTGCTGACGTTTGCACAGTTTTGCGACAAGGGGATGATCCCGAACGTGTTTCCCGACGCGGGGGAGACGCCCGAGTACAACACGGTGGACGCGTCGCTGTGGTTTGTGGTTTCTGGCTGGAAATATTGGAAGGCGAGCGGTGATGATGAAGGGGCGCGGCAGTTGTTGCCTGCGCTGGGGGATGTGATCAAGTTTTACAAGGACGGCACGCGCTACGATATTCGCGCGGACAACGACGCCCTGATCACGGCGGGCGTGCCGGGGACGCAGTTGACGTGGATGGATGTGAAGGTGGACGGGTATGTGCCGACGCCGCGGCACGGCAAGCCGGTGGAGATCAACGCGCTGTGGCTGAATGCGTTGATCATGCTGGCGGAGATGGAGGAGAAGCTGGCGCGGGACATTCATTCGGCGGTGATCCTGCGGAAGCTGGCCGACCAGGTGGCGGCGAATTTCGTCAAGGCGTTCTGGAATCGCGAGGGCGGTTATCTCTACGACGTGATCCAGGGCGACGTGCGCGACGCGAGCGTGCGGCCCAACCAGATTTTCGCGGTCAGCCTGCCATACTCGCCGCTGGACAAGACCCAGCAGAAGGCGGTGCTGGACGTGGTGACGCAGCAGTTGTTGACGCCGTATGGATTGCGGTCGCTGTCGCCGAAGGACGAGCGGTACTGTCCGAAGTACACGGGCAACCGCTGGCAGCGGGACTGCGCGTATCATCAGGGGACGGTCTGGTCGTGGTTGATCGGCCCATACTGCGACGCGTACGCGAGGGTCAACGGCACCGGCCGGGCGCAACGCAAGGAGATCGCGAAGATCATCCAGCCGCTGCTCGACCACATGGAACAGGCGGGGCTGGGATGCGTCGCGGAAATTTTCGACGGCAACTCGCCGTATCGACCCGTCGGTTGCTTTACGCAAGCATGGAGCGTGGGCGAATTGCTGCGCGTGTACGACACGTACGTGCGGTGAAGCGGCTCTTCTCGCGTTGGGGTCGAAATCCTCTGTGAAAATCCACGATGTCAGCGTCTTGGTGCACGAGGGTATGCCGATCTGGCCCGGCGATCCGAAGTTGTCGATGCGCCTGGCCAGCAGCATTGCCAAGGGCGGCGTGGCGAACGTCACCCGCATCGAGATGGGCGCGCACACGGGGACGCACATGGACGCGCCGTTTCATTTTCACGCGAACGGATACACCGTCGACAAGCTTCCACTCGACGTTCTCATCGGCCCGTGCCGGGTGTTCGATTTGACAGATCTCACCGGCCACATCACGCGGGCGGCGCTGGAGAAATGCGACCTCGGCGCCGTAACGAGGGCGCTTTTCAAAACGCGGAATTCACTCCGGTGGGCGAACGACAACCACGAGTTCGACAAGGGATTTGTGGCGATTGCCGCGGACGCGGCGAAACATCTGGTCGAACGCGGGGTGAAACTGGTCGGCGTGGATTATCTATCGGTGGAAGCCTTCGACAGCAAATCGTTTCCCGTTCACGACACGTTGCTAGGTGCAGGCGTGGCGATTATTGAGGGCCTGAATCTGGCCGGCGTATCGGCGGGCGACTACGAATTGATCGCATTGCCGATCAAGCTGAAGGGAGCCGACGGCGCGCCGGCGCGAGTGGTGTTGCGGTCAGACTGAAACGACCGACTTCTTTACCGCTGCCGGGGTTCACAGGTAGCAACGTCTTATTGCGCAAGAAGCCTGGCTTTGGCCTCCGTCGGTAGGTTTGCGCTCGTCAGCCAGACGCGAGCAGCAGAAGGATCGGTCTTGAGCCACGCCGCCGCCGCATCCTCCAAGCAGCCGTTGCGCAATTCGGGCGCGCCTATGGATTCAGCCCAACTCACCGCCTGCGCCGGGTCCTGCGAAGACAATTCGGCTGCGACCACGTTCACGGCGGCATCGCGGGCGGGTCCAGCTGGCAATGTTTGCACCCAGGAAGTGGCGCTCTCCGGATCCTCGGCCAGCCATTGCGCGGCCACTATTCGAACGTGCTGCAAGCGCATTGCCCCCTCCGGCTCAGCCAGCACCCAGCGGACTGCTTCTTCCGGTTGGTTGTCTGCCCAGCGGCCAACCACTTCCCGCAGGGCAATCTGGCGGCTGTTTGCATCCGGGAGCCCTTGCGCCCAATCCAGTGCGTCCGCCACGTTATTTTGCGCCAAGGTCGGAGCGACCGATTTGATAGCATCAACTCGATCGGCTTCCGGCAAGGTCT
>JBGPVO010000004.1:0-15954 GCA_041491705.1 Verrucomicrobiia bacterium | reverse complement strand
CGAGAAGGTGACGTACGCCAAAGTCAACCCGGACGGGGCGCGCAAGATTGTCGCCGAGCACTTGCAGAAGGGCCGGGTCGTCGATGGCCTCGCCGTCGGCAAGGTCAAGGAACCGGGGCAAAAGAAATAGATGATTCGCACACACATCCTCGTATGCACAGGTACCGGCTGCACCAGCGGCGGCAGCCTGGCGACGCGTGATGCATTGCTGGCAGAGTTGAAGAAGCGCGGGCTCGATAACGAGATCGAAGTGATCGAAACCGGTTGTATGGGCCGCTGCGACCTCGGCCCGGTTTCGCTCGTGCATCCGGACGGGACATTCTACAAGAACGTTGTGGCAGCCGACGTGCCGAAGCTCGTCGAAGAGCACTTCCTGAAGGGGCGTCCGTACACCAAATTACTCCCCCAGGACCCGCAAACGCACAACGTGGTGGCCACCCAGGCGGACTTCACGTTCTTCAACAAACAGGTGCGCATTGTTCGCGACAACTGCGGCGTCATCGACCCCGAGAACATCGAGGAGTACATCGCGCGCGATGGTTACACCGCGCTCGGCAAGGCGCTCATTGAAATGAAGCCCGAGCAGGTGGTCGCGGAGATCAAGGCCAGCGGGCTGCGCGGACGCGGCGGCGCAGGGTTCCCGACCGGCAGGAAGTGGGAAATCATGCGCCAGGCCCCCGAGTTCCCGAAGTACGTCGTCTGCAACGCGGATGAAGGCGACCCCGGTGCGTTCATGAACCGCTCGGTGCTCGAAGGCGACCCGCACGGTGTCCTCGAAGGCATGGCCATCGGCGCGTACGCAATGGGTTCGAACCGTGGCTTCATCTACATCCGCGCCGAATACGGTCTTGCCGTAAAACGCCTGCACATCGCCATTGAACAAGCCTACAAGCACGGGCTTCTCGGCAAGAACATCTTCGAGACGGGTTTCGATTTCGATGTCGAAGTTCGCATCGGCGCGGGCGCGTTCGTCTGCGGCGAGGAAACGGCGTTGATGCGGTCGGTCGAAGGCCGCCGCGGTCAACCTCAACCTCGTCCACCGTTCCCGGCGCAGCGCGGACTGTGGGGCAAGCCGACCAATATTAACAATGTGGAGACGTGGGCCACAATTCGTCCGATCATCCTCAGGGGAGCGAAGTGGTTCGCGTCCATCGGCACAGAGAAGACCAAGGGGACCAAGGTCTTTTGCCTGGCCGGCAAAATCAACAACACCGGCGTGGCCGAGTTGCCGTTTGGCACCACGCTCCGCGAGATGATTTTTGACGTGGGCGGCGGCATCCCCGATGGGAAGAAGTTCAAGGCCGTGCAGACCGGCGGGCCGTCCGGCGGCGTCATTCCCGAACAGCACCTCGACATACCGGTCGACTACGAATCCCTGCAAAAACTCGGGTCGATCATGGGGTCCGGGGGCATGGTGGTGATGGATGAAGATTCGTGCATGGTGGATGTCGCGCGGTTCTTCATGGAGTTCTGCTGCGAGGAATCGTGCGGCAAATGCCCGCCCTGCCGCGTCGGCACGCGCCAGATGCTCACCATTCTCGAACGCATCTGCAACGGCCAGGGCGAACCCGACGACATTCGCAAGCTTGAGGACCTCGCGGCGATGGTGAAGGACACGAGCCTGTGCGGGCTGGGCCAGACGGCGCCAAATCCCGTGCTGACGACATTGCGGTACTTCCGCGACGAGTACATGGCGCACATCATGGAGAAACGATGTCCCGCACGCGTCTGCCGTGAATTGCTCCATTTCGAGATCGACCAGGCTGCCTGTAAGGGCTGCTCGATTTGTTCGCGAGCCTGCCCGGTGCAGACGATCCACAAGGTTGACGGCCAGAAAAAATTCTACATCACCACCGAGAGGTGCATCCATTGCGGTGCGTGCTATGACGCCTGCCGCTTCGACGCCGTTATCAAAACATCGCCCGGCAGGATTCGCGTGGCAAAACCGGAAGAAGAGCTCGTGGCGGGAGGGGTGCCGTGATGATTGCTCCCAAGGAAATCACCCTGACCATTGACGGCAAACCGTGCAACGGCACGCAGGGCCAGACGATCCTACAAGTGGCCGGCGCCAACGGCATTGAGATTCCCACGCTCTGCTACCTGAAGCATCTGTCCCCATGGGGCGGCTGCCGGATGTGCATCGTCGAAATCCCAGACAGCCCGAAGGTCGTGCCTTCCTGCGCGACGCCTGCGGCGGACGGCAGTACGGTGGTCACCAACAGCCAGCGCCTGGAGGGTTTGCGCCGGCTCACACTGGAGCTGCTCTTCAGCGAACGCAATCACGTCTGTCCGATCTGCCCGATGAACAAGGGCGATTGCGATTTGCAGCAGCAAGGTTACAAGTTCGGCATCGACTCGATTCGTTATCCCTACCTGTATCCGGCCATGCCAATCGACGTTTCAGGCAGGTACTTTGGGCTGGATCACAACCGCTGCATTCTGTGCACGCGCTGCGTGCGCGCGTGCGACGAAATCGAGGGAGTACACACTCTCGACATCGGCAATCGCGGCGTAAAAAACCGGATCGTCGTCGACCTGAACGTCACGTTTGGCGTATCGACCACCTGCACGTCGTGCGGCGCGTGCGTGGCGGCGTGCCCGACGGGCGCATTGTTCGACAAGGCCGCTGCCTTCCACGGCCCCCTCAACAAATGCCGCTCGGTGCGCACGACTTGTACCGAATGTCCCGTTGGTTGCGGATTGGTCGTTTATACGAAGGACAACCGCGTCGTGGATGTATTCGGCGATGTCGAATCACCCGTCAACCAAGGCCACCTTTGTCGCCGCGGGCGGTATGAAACATGGGCCGAACCGCGCCAACGCATTCTGCAGCCAAGGGTGCGCCGCAACGGCAAACTCGTGCCGACCTCATGGGATGATGCGGTGCGCACCGTCAAGACGCTGATGAGCGCGTCCAACGACTGGCAGAACGCGCTGCTGGTTTCCCCGCGTGTGACAACCGAAACAATCGACGCCCTGCACACAATCGGCGTTCGCTTTGATCGGGTCGGCATGTTCGTCGCCGACAAGGAAGCCGCCCTGTGCACGACACCGGAGTTCTCGGCGGACAGTATGCAACGGTTGGAGGACACAGACGCGATCATCGTCATCGGCGCCAACCCAAGCCGGACGCATGGCGTCATCGCGTCGAAGATTCGCACGGCCGTGCGCAAACGCGGCGCCAAATTGGTTATCCTGCATTCGCGCCGCAGCGATCTGGACGCGTACGCGGATGTCTCCGCGCCGGTTATTAGCCTGGAACGGAAGTTCTGGAAGCAGATCGGCGACGTGCTGGCCAATGTGAAGCGCCCGGTATTGATCTATGGACCCGCTGCGATGACCACGGTTGGCATCACGATTATGGATCGGCTCATCAAGGCGCTCGGCTCCAACGGGGACGGCGGCGAATTGCTGGCGGCGATCCAGTTGCCGACCAGCACGAACAGTCTTGCGTTGGCAACAGCGGGCGTGGAACCCGTCGAGGATGTTTCGACATGGCTCGGCGCGCAACCGTTGAATTTCCTGCACATTGTGGCCAGCGATGAGCCCGATGGCGGCGCGCGGTTGCTGAAGGAGCCGCGGGTGCGCGCGATGCTGGAGCAAATCGACTGCGTCGTGCTGCAGGCGAGCTACGAATCGGAGTTGACAGAAGTCGCCAAGGTCGTGCTGCCCGCTGCGATCTGGTGCGAGAAGAACGGCACGGTCACGAACTTTGAAGGACGCAGCCTGCCGGTGCGCGCAGCGGTGCCGCTCCACGGCGAGGCGCGCGAGGACGGCGCAATTCTGGAGACTGTCTTTGCATGAGCGACAAGCCGAAAATCAAGGTGGCGACCGCGTGGCTCGGCGGTTGTTCAGGCTGCCACATGTCGTTTCTGGATCTGGACGAACGGTTGATTGAACTGGCGAAATTGGTCGAGTTCACGGCCAGTCCGATTACCGACGTGAAGGAAATTCCGCAGGTGGACGTGGGCATTGTCGAAGGGGCGGTGTGCAACGACGAGAACGAGCGCGTGCTGCGTACGATGCGGTCACGCTGCAAGGTGCTCGTCGCGCTCGGCGACTGCGCCCTTACGGGCAACATTCCCGCGTTGCGCAATCAGCAGGCGCTGGCGGACGTGTTGGAACGCGGCTACGTCGAAACCGAAAGCACGCAGGCGGGAGTAACGCCAAGTGCGCCCGAAGTGCCGAAGCTGTTGGCAAAGGTGCGGCCCATCCAGGAGTTCGTGAACGTGGACGCGTACATCCCCGGCTGCCCGCCCGACGCCGACGCAATCTGGTACGCCGTGACCGAGTTGCTTGCCGGCCGCAAACCCGAATGGACCCCGGCCAACATGCGTTATGACTGAGACCAACACCAAAACCATCACGATCAACCCGGTCACCCGCATCGAAGGGCACGCGAAGATCACGATCCACCTCGACGACGCGGGCAACGTGGCGGACGCGCGGTTCCATGTCGTTGAGTTCCGCGGGTTTGAAAAATTTTGTGAAGGACGGTTCTTCGCCGAGATGCCGCAGATCACCGCGCGTATTTGCGGGATTTGCCCGGTGAGTCATCTGCTCGCCAGCGCGAAGGCCTGCGACGCGATCCTCGGCGTGGAAATCCCGCGCCCCGCAAAACTGCTGCGCGAGCTGTTGCACATGGGCCAGCTCACACAATCGCACGCTCTGAGCTTCTTCCACCTGAGCGCGCCCGATTTGCTGCTGGGGTTTGACAGCAACCCGGCCCTGCGCAACATCATCGGCCTCATCCAGCAGCATCCCGACATCGCGAAGCGGGGGATTCGATTGCGCAAGTTCGGCCAGGAAGTCATCAAGCTCACGGGGGGACGCAAGATCCACGCGGATTTTCCCGTGCCCGGCGGCGTCAACAAGGCGCTGGCGAGCGGTGAGCGCGACGAGATGCTCGCCGGTTTGCCGGAGGCGATGGAGCACGCGCGCTTTGCGCTCGATTTGCTGAAAAAGTATCAACGGGACCATCGGGAGGAGGTTGAGGATTTCGCGAGCTTCGACTCTAATTTCATGGGGCTGGTGAAACCCGATGGATCGTTGGAGCATTACGATGGCAAACTGCGGTTTTGCGATACCAAGGGCAACATCCTCGAAGACCAGATCGATCCAGCCGGGTATCTCGACGTGATCGCCGAGACGACCGAGGACTGGTCGTACTTGAAGTTTCCGTTCATCAAATCGCTCGGCTACCCCGACGGCATGTACCGCGTCGGTCCGCTGGCGCGCCTCAACATTGTGGATCATGTTTCCACCGCGCGGGCCAACGATGAGTTGCAAGAATGGCGTGCGCAGTGCATTCCGCCGCGTCACAGCTCGTTCTACTACCACTGGGCGCGGCTCATCGAAATCGTGTACGCGCTCGAACGCATCGGGCAATTGCTGGAAGATCGGGAAATCTGCAGCACGGACGTTCTGGCGGAGGCCCGTCCGGCAAACGAGCAGGGCGTGGGCATCATCGAGGCGCCGCGCGGCACGTTGTTCCATCATTACTGGGTGGATGAAAGCGGCCGCATCGAAAAGGTCAACCTCATCGTCGCCACCGGGAACAACAATCTGGCGATGAACCGCGCCGTCAAAGCCATTGCCGAGAAGTACGTGAAATCGCAGCAGTTGCAGGAGGGGATGCTCAACCGTGTCGAGGCCGCGATTCGCTGCTACGACCCGTGTCTGAGTTGCTCCACCCATGCGGTGGGCCAGATGCCGATGGTTGTGGAGTTGGTCGATGCCGGCGGCGACGTGCTGCAAACGCTGCAGCGGGAGTCAGATCGTTCGTGAAAACTCTCGTACTCGGCTATGGCAACCGCAGCCGCACGGACGACGGTGTCGGTTGGTTCGTCGTGGAGCGACTGCAGGAGTTGGCACTGCAGGACGTCGAGTTGCTAACCTCGCACCAACTCGAGGTGGATCAGGCGGAACTGATCAGTCGCTTCGAAACGGTGGTGTTTGTCGATGCGGCGGTGCCCCAGAGTCCGCTGCCGATTGCCCGCACGAGTGTCAAACCGCAGTTCGAGAGCCACGCAGTCGCACACTATCTCACGCCGGGCGATTTGCTCGGACTGGCACTCATGTTTTTCGGCCGAGCACCGCAGGCAGTACTGTTCAGCATCCGCGGCACTGATTTCAATTTCGGCACGACGGTGTCGCCCGCGACCGAGCACGCGGCACACGACGTCGTGCGTCAAATCCAACAATTGTTGCCGATGCTGCAGCAACACACAGCAACCAAGGGAGGACAGGCGGCGCATGCATGAGATGTCGCTGGTTGAAGGGTTGTTGGTGGCCGTGCGCGGTGAGTTGCGTGCGCATCCCGGGGCGCGAGTGCGCGCCGTGCGTGTCCGCGTCGGGCAACTTCGCCAGGTTGAGCCTGCGACGCTCCAGTTCTGCTACGACGCTGCGGTGCGGGAAACGCCGCTGGCGGGTTCACGCCTTGAGATCCAACAGGTCGAAGCCACCGCGAAATGTGAAGTATGCGGCCTGCAGTTCGGGGTGCAAGAGCATTGGTTCGAGTGTCCGCGTTGTCAGTCCTCTAACGTGCGCCTGCTGGCCGGTGAGGAGATGCTTCTCACGAGCATTGAGTTGGAGTCTGGACGGAATTGACAAGTTGTCCGCCGCTTGTATGCGCGATGACACGCTGTCGCTGATTGCGTTGCCATGACTCAGCGCCGGTTTGATGCAAGTAGCTTCTGTACAGAGAGTTGTCAAACTGTCACCTCGCATGGCATCAGCGGTGCTAAATGAGCAACTGGTTCAATATGAACATCAAAGTACTGCGCAATGTTCTGGAAGCGAACGACAAGATCGCCACGCAGATCCGTGAGCAACTGACTGCCAAACACATCACGGCCATCAATCTGATCAGTTCGCCTGGCGCGGGCAAGACAACGTTGCTGGAGCGCACGGTCCCGCTTCTCAAGAATCGCTATCGCATCGCGGTGCTCGAAGGCGACATCGCCACCACGCGCGATGCCGAGCGTATCGAGAAACTCCGTGTGCCCGTGGTGCAACTACTCACGGGCGGAGCCTGCCACCTCGAAGCGCCGCTCATCCAGCGGGGGCTTGGGGAATTGGACCTCGACGCTCTCGACCTGTTGTTTATCGAGAACGTAGGCAACATCGCCTGCCCGGCCGAATTCGATCTCGGAGAGACGGTGAAGGTCGGCGTCCTCAGTGTCACCGAGGGCCACGACAAGCCCGCCAAGTATCCGCTGCTTTTCCACGAAATTGGCGCGCTCGTGTTGAACAAGATGGACTTGTTACCGCACACCGATTTCGACTTTGAACAGTTCCACCACGATTTCCGCAAGCTCAACCGCGACGCGCCGATCTTTCAAGTGTGCTGCAAATCGGGCAACGGTGTGGCCGAGTGGGCGCATTGGATCGAGCACGTGTGCGCGGGCGAACTCCGCGTCGGACCCCACACGCACCCCCTCGCACCGGATGGGCCACGGCACGCCGGTGACCACGTCGATCTCAATGACATTATCCAACCGCACCAGCACCCGCACCGGCAGCATCACCAAGGAGTCGTGCGCGAATGAAGACCCGCGTACGAGCGAAGATCGCCGGCCGCGTCCAGGGCGTCGGCTTCCGGCCGACGGTCTATCGGTATGCCACGCAGTTCGGTTTGTGCGGGTTCGTCTGCAACGGCCCGCATGGCGTCACGATCGAAGTGGAAGGCGAAGACCTCAAGATCGGCGCTTTCTTTCATCAACTCACCCGCGAGCCACCCAGGCAGGCGGTAATCGCCGATGTCCAGAAGGAGATCTGCAGCGAGAAGGGTTATCAACGCTTTGACGTCGTCGAGTCTGAATCCGGTGGCGATCCCGCGGTTCATATTTCGCCGGATCTTGCGATGTGCGACGACTGCACGCGAGAGCTTCTGAATCCGAAAGATCGCCGCTACCGCCATGCGTTCATCAATTGCACGAACTGCGGGCCCCGGTTCACGATCATCCGCGACCTGCCCTACGACCGCGAACGGACATCGATGGCGAGGTTCACAATGTGCGGGCCGTGCGACCACGAGTATCACGACCCACGCGACCGTCGCTTTCACGCGCAACCGAACGCGTGCGGGCGTTGCGGTCCACAGTTGCAGCTTCGAGTCGCCAGCGGAACTGCCTGCGACGACACGGACCTGGCCAAGGCGAAGGAACTGCTCCGGCGCGGCCGGATCGTCGCGATCAAGGGGATCGGCGGCTACCATCTGGCGTGCGACGCCACCAGCGCTGGGGCCGTCGCGCGCCTTCGCCTTCGCAAGCACCGCCCATACAAATCGCTGGCGGTCATGTTCCGCGACATGGCCGCGCTAAAGCAGTCCTGCGAAGTCGGCGAGGCGGAAGAAGCGGAACTGCTGAGCGCGGCGCGGCCAATTGTCGTAGTGAGGCGCCGGCGAACCGCGCGATATCTGGCCAGGGACATTTCACCCGACACCAACACAATCGGCGCGTTCTTGCCCTATACGCCAGTGCATCACCTGTTGCTACAGGACTTCGACGCGCTGGTCATGACGAGCGGCAACCTGACGGACGAGCCGATCATCAGCGATGAAACTGAACTGGCCGCGCTGCTCGGGCCAATCGCAGACGCGGCACTCACCCATAATCGGACGGTGGTCCACAAGTGTGACGATTCCGTGTTGCGCATCGTCAACGGCCAACGTCAATTTTTGCGGCGCGCCCGCGGATTTGTGCCGAACCCGATTCGGATCGCCCCCGCGTCAGATGTGCCGCACATTCTTGCTGTTGGTGGCGAACTGAAGAGCGCGTTTTGCCTCGTACGCAACGGCCACGCGTTTCTATCCCAGCACATTGGCGACCTGAAGGACTACAGGACCTACAGCCAGTTCTCCAGCGAGATCGAATCATGGAAGAGCCTGATGCGGATCGAGCCGCAGGTGATCGCGCATGACCTGCATCCCGCCTATCTGTCCACGCGGTTCGCCGGCGACGCGCGCATTCCGCATAAGGTTGGCGTGCAGCACCACCACGCGCACATCGCCAGCGTGATGGCCGAACATGACTTGCACGATCCCCTGATCGGCGTCGCCCTCGACGGCATCGGTTATGGCACCGACGGCACGATTTGGGGCGGCGAGTTCATGGTCGCCGATCGGCGTGATTTCGAGCGTGAAGCGCACCTGAAGACGTACCCGATGCCCGGCGGTGACAAAGCCGTCGAGGAACCGTGGCGCATGGCCGCGAGCGTGCTCCACGCCGAGGGTTTAGATGGGGAGGTTCGCCGGAGATTTCCGGCGTCCAAGCGGCACCTCTTGCAGAAGATGATACAGGCCGGTTTCAACTCGCCGTTGACGTCGAGCGCGGGCCGGTTGTTCGATGCCATCGCCGCGATCCTCGGTTTGTGTGACGTGGCAAGCTACGAAGGCCAGGCGGCGATTCGATTGGAGTCCATAGCCGATCCGCGCGTGAATGAACAGTATCCATTTGCCGTTGAGCAGGATGCTCACCCATGGGTGTTGGATTTCGGCCCGGCGATTCACGCGATTCACGCGGAGCACCGCAACGGCATTGCGGTGAGCGAGATTTCAGCCAAGTTCCACAACACGCTGGCGGGGGCGATTGTCCAGATTTGCCGGTTTCTGCGGGATCAGCGTGGACTCGACGTCGTGGCGCTTTCCGGCGGTGTGTTTCAGAACGAGTTGCTCCTGCGCCGCACGGTGGAAGCGCTGCAGTTGCGGCAATTCCGCGTGTTTACGAACACGGTGGTGCCGCCAAACGACGGCGGGCTGGCGTTGGGACAGGCCGCCGTGGCGGTGGAGAGGATGAAACAGCCATGTGTCTAGCCGTGCCAGCGCTCATTGTCGGTTTGAACGGGACGACGGCGACGATCTCGGTGGACGGCGTGATGCGCGAAGTTGATGTGTCGCTGGTCGATGAAGCGCGGCTCGGCGATTACGTGCTCGTGCACGCCGGATTTGCCATTCACAAGTGGGACAAGAGCGAGGTCGAGCAATGGGAGGCGATTCGGGCCAACACGGATCTGCGGGAGGCGTTGGCATGAAGACGTTGGTGCAATCCATTCGCAGGCTCTCGGAGCGTGTGGGGCACGAAGTACGGTTCATGGAAGTCTGCGGCACGCACACCATGGTGGCGTTTCGCACCGGGTTGCGGCAACTGTTACCGCCCGATGTGCGGTTGATTTCAGGTCCGGGCTGCCCCGTGTGCGTGACGGACACTGGCTACATCGACGCGGCGATCGGTCTGTGCCGTCAACCAGCGGTGACCGTTGCCACGTTTGGCGATCTGCTGCGTGTGCCCGGCAGCGAATCCTCACTCGAACGGGAACGCGCCGCGGGCGCGAACGTGCGGATTGTGTATTCGCCCAGCGACGCGCTGGTGCTGGCGCGCGAGTGTCCCACGCAACGCGTGGTGTTCCTTGGCGTGGGCTTCGAGACGACGGCGCCGACGGTGGCGTGGGCGATTTTCCGGGCAGCTCGCGACGGGTTGAAGAACTTCTCCGTGTTGTGCGCGCACAAGACAATGCCGCACGCAATGGAAGCCCTGCTCAAAGATCAGGAAGTGAGAATTGACGGGTTCATCTGCCCCGGGCACGTGAGCGTGGTCACGGGCGCGGGCATGTATCGCTTCATTTGCGAGCGCTACCGTATCCCCTGCGTGGTGAGCGGGTTTGAAGCGTGGGACATGCTGAAGTCGATCTCAATGTTGCTGGCGCAAGTCGTGGAGGGACGTGCCGAGGTGGAGATCGAATACAGCCGGTCGGTTACTGAGATGGGCAATGTCGCAGCGCGGAAGTTGATGGCCGAAGTATTCGAGGAGTGCGGCGCCAACTGGCGCGGCATCGGCACGATTCACGGGAGCGGGTTGGAGATTCGCCAGAAGTATGCGGTGTACGATGCGGCCCGCGTGTATGGAGTTCATGTTGCCGAGGCGCACGTGAATCCTGCCTGCCGCTGTGGCGACGTGTTGCGCGGCACCGTCACCCCGCTGGAGTGCAAGTTGTTCGGGCGGACGTGCACGCCGATTCAGCCGTTCGGACCATGCATGGTGTCCAGCGAGGGCACCTGCGCCGCCTACTACAAGTACGAGAAAAGGGCGGCATGAAGCGCGACCGCATTTTATTGGCCCATGGCGGTGGCGGCTCGCTGACCCGTGAGCTGATCACGGAGATTCTTGAGCCGGAGTTCGAGAACCCCGCGCTGAAACCACTGGACGACAGTGCGATCCTTGCGTTGCATGACGGCGAATTTGCGTTCACGACCGACTCGTACGTCGTAAAACCGTTCTTCTTTCCCGGGGGCGACATCGGCAAGCTCGCCGTCTGCGGCACGGTCAACGATCTGGCCATGCAGGGCGCGGAACCACAATGGCTGAGCCTGGGACTGATCCTCGAAGAGGGTCTGGCGATATCCGACCTGCGCAAGATTGTCCGGTCGATTCACGCCGCGGCCGAGGAAGTGGGAGTACAGATCGCGACGGGTGACACGAAGGTTGTCGAGCGCGGCAAGTGCGAAGGACTTTACATCAACACGGCCGGACTCGGTCGCGTCGTGGCGAAGAACCGTCTCGCCAGCGCAAACGTCAAGCCGGGCGACGCCGTGATCTTGAGCGGATACATCGGTGATCACGGCGTGGCAGTGATGAGCCAGCGTGAAGGCATTTCGTTTGCGACCAGCGTGGTCAGCGATTGCGCGGCGCTCTGGCCAATGGTGAAGACAATTCTGGAAACCGGCATGGAGATCCATGCGATGCGCGATCCGACACGCGGCGGCCTGGCGGCCGCCGTGTGCGACATCGCAGCGGCATCGGCCGTCGGGATCAAGCTCGACGAGAAAGCGTTGCCGATCAGCCGCGAGGTGCGGGGCGCGTGTGATTTATTGGGATTGGACCCTCTGACGATCGCGAATGAGGGCAAGGTGTTGGTTTTTTGTCCGGGTGAGGTTGCCGAGCGGGTGGTGAGCGTCATGAGTCGCCATCCGCTCGGCCAACATGCGCGGATCATCGGCGGAGCGAGTGCGGGTCCCAAAGGAATGGCGTTGCTACGCACGACCATCGGCGGGGAACGCATCATCGACATGCCCACGGGCGAGGACCTGCCACGAATTTGCTAGGAGAAATCAAGAACATGACCAAACGAGAGTTCGCAACGATGGACGGCAACGAGGCGGTAGCCCATGTCGCCGTCCGCACCAACGAGGTGATTGCGATTTATCCCATCACGCCGTCGTCGCCGATGGGCGAATGGGCTGACCAATGGGCCGCCGAGGGAGTGAGGAACATTTGGGGAACGGTTCCGTCCGTGGTGGAACTGCAAAGCGAGGGCGGCGCGGCGGGCGCGGTCCACGGCGCACTGCAAACGGGATCGCTCACGACGACCTTCACGGCCTCGCAGGGCCTGCTGCTGATGATCCCCAACATGTACAAGATTGCGGGTGAATTGACCCCGGCCGTGTTTCATATCGCGGCGCGCTCGCTCGCGGCGCAGGGGTTGTCGATCTTCGGCGACCATGCCGACGTGATGGCCGCGCGCCAGACGGGCTGGGCGATGCTCGCCTCCAACTCCGTGCAGGAGGCGATGGACTTCGCGCTCATCGCGCAGGCCGCCACCCTGGAAGCGCGGGTGCCGTATCTGCATTTCTTCGACGGCTTCCGCACATCGCACGAAGTTTCAAAGATCGAGGTGCTCACCGAGGACGACATGCGGGCGATGATCGACGACCAGCTTGTGCTGGCGCATCGCGCGCGCGGGTTGTCACCCGATCATCCCGTGCTGCGCGGCACGGCGCAGAACCCCGATGTGTACTTCCAGGCGCGTGAGACGGTGAATCCGTTCTACACGGCGTGCCCCGACATCACCCAAAAGGCGATGGACAACTTTGCGAAACTGACGGGCCGCGCGTATCATTTGTTCGATTATCACGGAGCGCCGAATGCCGACCGGGTGATCGTGTTGATGGGTTCCGGCTGTGAGGCGGCACAGGAAACTGTCGATTACCTGATGAAGCAGGGTGAGCGGATCGGCGTGCTGAAGGTGCGCCTGTATCGTCCGTTCGATATGGAGCGATTCGCAGCGGCGCTGCCGGTGAGCGTCAAGAGCATCGCCGTGCTCGACCGCACGAAGGAACCGGGCAGCACGGGTGAGCCGCTGTATCTGGATTGCGTCGCCGCGCTCCATGAAACGGGACGAACCGGGGTCAAGATAATCGGTGGACGCTATGGGCTGTCGTCGAAAGAGTTTACACCGGCGATGATCAAGGCGGTGTTCGACAACCTGGCGGCGGCAAAACCGAAAAACCACTTCACGGTCGGCATCGTCGACGACGTGTCACACACGAGCCTCGACTACGATCCGTCGTTCTCCACGGAGGACCCGAAGACGGTGCGCGCGTTGTTTTACGGACTCGGGGCGGACGGGACGGTCGGCGCGAACAAGAACTCGATCAAGATCATTGGCGAAGACACCGACAATTACGCGCAGGGCTATTTCGTGTACGACTCGAAAAAATCGGGCTCGACGACCGTGTCGCACCTGCGTTTCGGGCCCCAGCCGATTCGGTCAACGTACCTGGTAAGCCAGGCCAATTTTGTCGCCTGCCACCAGCCGATCTTTCTCGAACGATACGACGTTCTCAAGGAGGCAGTGCCCGGCGGTACATTCCTGCTGAACACGCCGTGCGGCGTCGACGAAATATGGGGCAAGCTTCCCCGCGTGTATCAGGAGCACATCGTCAACAAAAAGCTGAAGGTGCACATCATCGACGCGGTAAAAGTGGCGCGGGAGAGCGGAATGGGCGGGCGCATCAACACCGTCATGCAGGTCTGCTTCTTCGCCATTTCGGGTGTGCTGCCGCGCGAGGAGGCGATCGAAGCCATCAAGTCATCGATCCGGTATACCTACGGCCGAAAAGGCGACGAGATCGTCCAGATGAACCTCAAGGCGGTGGACAATACGTTGGCGCACCTGCATCAAGTGAAAGTCCCGGCACGCATCGAGAGCACGATCGAGCTGCCGCCGCCGGTGCCGAAGCAGGCGCCGGAGTTTGTGCGCGACGTGCTCGGTGAAATCATCGCGGGACGAGGGGATTCACTCCCTGTGAGCATGCTGCCCTGCGATGGCACATTCCCCACGGCGACGGCGCGTTGGGAGAAGCGGAATATCGCGCTGGAGATTCCGGTGTGGGACTCGGTCGTGTGCATTCAGTGCGGCAAGTGCGCGATGGTCTGTCCACACGGGGTCATTCGCGCCAAAGTATACGAGCCAACAGCGCTCGGAACGGCCCCGCCAACCTTCAAGTCGACCGACGCGAAGGACCGTGATTGGAAAGCGCTCGGACTAAAGTACACCATCCAGATCGCGCCCGAGGATTGCACGGGCTGTGCGTTGTGCGTGGACGTGTGTCCGGCCCGCAACAAGTCGCAGACGCGCCTCAAGGCGATCAACATGACGCCGCAACCGCCGTTGCGCGACGCCGAGGTGAAGAACTGGGAGTTCTTCCTCAACGTTCCCGAACTCGACCGGCGCAAGATCAAGGTCGGCAGCATTCCGCAGCAGCAACTGCAGCGGCCGCTGTTCGAATTCAGCGGCGCCTGCGCGGGCTGCGGCGAGACGCCGTATCTCAAACTGGTCAGCCAGCTTTTCGGCGACCGCATGGTAGTGGCGAATGCGACCGGTTGTTCGTCGATCTACGGCGGCAATCTGCCGACCACGCCGTGGACGGTGAACGCCGATGGGCGGGGCCCCGCATGGTGCAATTCGTTGTTCGAGGACAATGCGGAATTCGGGCTTGGGTTCCGTTTGTCAATCGACAAGCAAAAGGAATTCGCGGGCGAACTGCTGCAAAGACTTGCGCCGCAAGCCGGTGACGAGTTGGTGAAGGGGATTCTGACCGCCAACCAGGAGGACGAAGCGGGGATTTACGAGCAACGCGAACGAGTGTCGGCGCTGAAGTCAAAGCTGGGGGCCATCAAGACTGCCGAAGCCCGCTCGCTTCTCGCCGTGGCCGACATGCTGGTGAAGAAGAGTGTGTGGATCGTGGGTGGTGATGGCTGGGCGTACGACATCGGCTTTGGCGGACTCGACCATGTCCTGGCCAGCGGCCGCAACGTGAACATTCTCGTGCTCGACACCGAAGTGTATTCGAATACGGGAGGACAGTGCTCGAAGGCGACGCCGCGCTCGGCGGTCGCCAAGTTCGCGGCGGGCGGGAAACCGTCATGCAAGAAGGACCTCGGTCTCATCGCCATGACGTACGGCAACGTGTACGTCGCATCGGTCGCGATGGGCGCGCGCGACGAGCACACGCTGCGGTCGGTCCTCGAAGCCGAGTCGTACAATGGGCCGTCGCTCATCATTGCGTACAGCCATTGCATCGCCCACGGGATCAACATGACCACGGCGATGCAGAACCAGAAGGCGGCAGTGAACTCCGGCCAGTGGTTGCTGTATCGCTACGACCCGCGCCGGGCCGAGACGGGCGAGAACCCGCTGCAACTGGATTCGCGCAAGCCGGCGCAGCCGGTCGAGCAATTCCTGATGATGGAGAACCGTTTCAAGATGCTGACGAAGAGCAAGCCTGACCACGCCAAGGTGTTGTTCAAGATGGCACAGCAAGACGCAGAGACGCGGTTCCGGTTCTATGAGTATCTGGCGGGGCGAAAGACGAAACCGGACGTAGCCGCCGTGGCGCAGGCGGTCGTTGATCAATCCGCGAGCGTGACGGCCTAGCACGAAAGGACGATCGACATGGACCTGACCACGAAGTATCTGGGATTGAAATTACGGAGCCCCTTGGTCGTCTCCGCGTGCGGGCCGATATCGGAGGACCTCGACAACATCAAACGCGCCCAGGACGCGGGCGCGGGCGCGTTGGTGCTCTACTCGTTGTTCGAAGAGCAACTGCGGCTGGACACGCATGAGTTGCATCACCATATGACGCACGGAACGGAGAGTTTTCCCGAAGCGTTG
>JBGPVO010000003.1:0-19481 GCA_041491705.1 Verrucomicrobiia bacterium | reverse complement strand
GTTTCCGATGCTGCCCGAGAAACTCTCCACGGATCTTACCTCTCTCAACTATGAATCAGGCCGCGTGGCCATCGTCATTGAAATGGTTCTCGCCGGGGACGGATCGCTACAGAGTTCGGACCTTTATCAAGCGACGGTGCGTAATCGAGCAAAACTTGCCTACAACGGCGTTGCCGGCTGGCTGGAACATAACGGGCCGATGCCACGAGGGATCGGCGCGGTCAGTGGTCTCGACGAGAACCTTCGACTCCAGGACCGCGTGGCCCAGAAACTGAAAGCGCTCCGGCACCAGCACGGTGCGCTTGATCTTGAAACAATCGAAGCCCGCCCGGTCTTTGATGGAGATCAGCTCAAGGACTTGGAAGCCGACAAAAAGAACAGGGCCAAGGACATTATTGAGGACTTCATGATCGCCGCCAACGGCGTCACCGCACGATACCTCGCGGCGAAAAGGGTTCCGTCGCTGAGACGTGTAGTCCGTGTACCCAAACGCTGGGACGGGATCGTCGAACTTGCCGCAGAGCGGGGCTCGACGTTGCCCAGGGAACCCGACGCAAAGGCCCTAGCAGGCTACTAAAGAAAGCTGAAGTTTATGAATTTCGGATTGGCGCAGGCGTCGGGCGGGCGAGGTTTTGGTTGCGCAACGCGGGGCGAGCACTGGGAACAATCGTTGCGACAGGGGCGACCGCCTCATGAGCGGGTCTCCAGTCGCGCCAGCCGCACCAAGTTGTAGGCGCTGAGCGTCACCAACACTTCTGGGCGATCTTCCAACGCCCCACGAACCGCGTCCGCGCCAGCCGCCCCACCGTCTTGCACCAGCCAAAGATTTCTTCCACGCGTTTGCGAATCCGTTGGCTCACCCGGTAGCGCGCCTGCCGCATCCGTCGTCGCGCTCGGTGCCGGGCCCGCGCGGCGGCGTCCCGCGCGATGATGCGCCCGCGCCGAATCGGCACGTGCGGCTCGATGCCCGCTCGCTCCAGGTGCGCCAGAAACTTCCCGTCATCGTAGCCGCCATCCAGACCCAGCGTCCGCGGACGCAGGCGTTGGCGTCGTCGCGCGCGCGCCAGCAACGCCCGGGCGCTGCGCCGCTCGGCGTGGCCGTCGGCCGCGTCCACCTCGGCCCCGACGCACAGGCCGTGGCGGTTCTCCATCAGCACGTGGGCGCTGTGGCACAAATGCGCTTCTTTGCCGGCGCCTTTGCGCGCCAGCCGCGCTTCGGGATCGGTCGTGCTTTGGTGCGTTTCGTTGGTGCGACGTTCGGCGTGAAAGTTGACGGTCGGATTGCCAGGATCGTCAGGCGGTTCGCTGGCCGACGGACGCTCTTTGGGCTGGAAGCTCTTCGCGCTCGCCCACGAGCGAATCAGCGTGCCGTCCACCGTGAAATGTTCGTCACTGACGTAGCCCTCCAGAATCGCCTGCCGCACCAGCGTATCGAAGAACGCCTGTACCAACCCGTGCTCGGCAAAGCGGTCGCGGTTCATGCTGAAGACTTCCGGCGTCCACGCCCGTTGCTCCAACGGCAGATCCACGAACCAGCGATACAGTTGGTTGAACTCGATCGGTTCCATCAGCGCGATCTCGCTGCGGATCGAGTACAGCGCCTTGAGCAGTTGCTCCGGCGGGATCGAGGGCCGACCCAGCGGGCTGTAGGCGACGTTGAATTGGCGGTTCATCTGCGCCAAGAGTTCATCGCAGCGCCGTTTGATGGGGCGTAGCGGGTGCTGGGCGGGAACGCGCTGCTCCAACGAAATGACCACAAACAATGATTCCTGCCGATCCAATTGCCCGCGCATGCGAAACCCTCCTTGTTCGCCGCGTAGTATAACCGGCTCGTCAATACGACTTCTTTAGCAGCCTGCTAGTGAAGAAGCGGGGTTGTGTTTCATCACCAATTGATTATCATGCCTCGCCAATGGGTCGTACGAGGCAACACCATTTGCCGTTGAATGACACCGAGGCCACGCAACAGGCCTTTCAGGCGCGCGCCGCCGCCACGCGGGACGCGACGTTTGGGAGGCGCGTGTTTGTGCGCGGCGTCGTGGAGGTGTCAAACCATTGCCGCCAGAATTGCCATTACTGCGCCATGCGCCGGGACAACCGCCAACTGGCGCGGTACCGCCTCGCCGCCGATGAACTCGCGGAGTTGATCATCCATCGCCGCCCTGCCTCTATCACCGACATCGACATTCAGGCTGGCGAAGATCCTGTGGCCGTCCGCGAAATTGTGCTGCCGCTCGTGCGCGAATTGTCGCGTCACACCAATCTCGGCATCACGCTCTGCCTGGGCACGTTGTCCGCGCACGAATACGATGAACTGCGCGCCGCTGGCGCGCATTACTACATCTTGAAGATCGAGACAGGCGACGCAAAGCACTACCGGCACCTCGAAGCTCCCGGAACACTTGCCTACCGTATCGAGGCAATTCGTTACCTGGCCCGCACAGGCTGGAAAGTATCGTCCGGACTCATTGCCGGACTGCCCGGGCAGACGGAAGAGCACGTCTTGGAATCACTGCAGTTGTTGACCGAACTCCCACTCACCGGTTGCAGCGTGAGTCCGTTCGTCGCCGGGGAACAGACGCCTCTCGCCGGCCAGCCAGACGGCCCCATCGATCTGGTCTTGAACTGCGTGGCGTGGATGCGACTCACATCGCCGCATTGGATCATTCCCGCGGTCAGCGCCATGAAACTGGTCTCCGAGAATGGCTACGTACGCGCTCTCCAAGCGGGCGCGAACCTCGCCACCATTAACCTCACCCCGCGCAATGTCCGCTCTGATTATCCCATCTACAAGCGCGCCCGTGTCATCATGGATGAAGAGCGCGTACTCTCGGCCATCGAACAGGCTGGCTGCCAGCCCAGTCGCGTCAGCATGGTGGAGCACCTGCGCAACGGCGCGCCTACCGCAGCGGTTTCTTGAAATGAGTCCGTTCCTTGCGGCTGGGACGCCATCGATTCACGACACGGAACGACTGGTTGTTTTCACGTTGATTCAGTTGCTGGCCATCCTCGCCTCGGCGCGCCTGGCGGGGAAAATAGCGCGTCTGCTCGGCCAACCCCGTGTGGTGGGCGAGATCGTCGGCGGGCTGATCATGGGACCGTCCTTGTTCGGGAAATTATTTCCCGAACAGTTCGATTTCGTTTTCAAGTCCATCCCGATGACGCCCGTGGTCATTCTCAGCCAGATTGGGCTCGCCCTGCTGATGTTTCAAATTGGCTTGGAATTCGACTTTAGTCACCTGAAGGAGAAACGGAATCGCAAGGCGGTCATCAGCATCTCCGCGGCGGGCATCATTGTGCCGTTTATCCTCGGCTGGCTCATTGGCCACTGGTCACGCCCATATCTGGCCCCGGACTTGCATGGCCGGGGCTACCGCTTGTTCATTGCGGTCGCGCTGTCCATCACCGCCATTCCCGTGCTCGGGCGCATCATGATGGAATTGGGAATCAACTAGCTGCCTCTGGGCGCCATCGCCATCACGGCCGCCGCGCTGGATGATGTCACCGGTTGGACCTTACTGGCCATTGTCAGCGCGGTGGCGCAGGCGGAATTCTCCGCCGCAGCGTTCGCGACCCAGGTGGGGTTGTTGATCGCCTATCTGGCCGTCTGCCATTTTCTCGTGCGGCCGTTGCTGCGGCGCATGGTCGATGCGCTGTTGCCCGGCGATGGCCATCTCCCTCACGATCTGATGGCGATCATGATCATGGTCATCTTCGTTTCCGGCCTCATCACCTACAAGCTCGGCGTCTTTGTCATCTTCGGCGGGTTCGTCGCCGGCGTCATGTTGCACGACCACCACCGGTTCGTCGCGGCCTGGAAAAACACCGTCTCGCATTTCGTCACGGTGTTTTTCCTGCCAATCTTCTTCACGTTCACCGGACTGCGCACCAACGTGCAGGGCTTGAATTCGCTCGCGCTATGGGGTTGGTGCCTGGCCATCATCGGCGCCGCCACCGTTGGCAAATTCGCCGGCTGTTCGCTGGCGGCGCGGTTCTGCGGGCTGAGCTGGCCCGATGCCGGCTGCCTCGGCATTATGATGAATACGCGGGCGCTGATGGAATTGGTCGTGATCAACGTTGGCTTCGACCTCGGAGTGATTCCGCCGAATGTCTTCACCATGCTCGTCCTCATGGCGATTCTCAGCACCGTGATCACCGCACCGTTCCTGCGCTACTATTTCGGGAGGGTCGGGTACAAATACGAGTTGCAAGCCGACGTATGACCTTGCTTTGGGCATTGTGGAAGGCCACTGCGGCGCGCCACGTCAAAAGACCTGTCGTCATTGACGCCGACACAAATCGCGCGTGGACACGCGCCCAACTCACCGCGGAAACCGAGCGCCTTGCCCCCACGCTTCGCGGCCGGGTCGTTCCCATCTGCCAACACAATTGCGCAGTCTGGTTGGCGTCGTTCCTGGCCGTCCAGAAAGTTGGTGCCGCCGCGCTCCCGCTCGATCCATTGCTCCCGACGGTAACGCAACGCGAAACCGTTCGCCGCATCTCCAAGAGTTCACCCACAGGGATCTGCTGCATCAAACTCACCTCGGGTACGACCGGTGACCTGAAAACTGTTCCCTGCTCGGCGGCCAACCTGCGCGCCGACGGCGAACACATCATCCGCACGATGAGCATCCGCCCCGCCGATCGCAACCTGGCCATCATTCCGCTCGGTCATTCGTACGGGCTCGGCAATCTTGTGATGCCCCTGATCTTGCAGGGCACATCGGTTGTGTGCGCACAAACGTTTGTTCCGCGCCAGATCCTGCAGTTGATCGAGAAGCATGAAGTCACCGTCCTTCCGACCGTGCCCGCGATCCTGCGTGCGCTGGCACAACTCGAGGGCGCCAGGAAACCACCCAGCTTGCGACTGGTGATTTCGGCGGGCGCGCCGTTGTCGGCGGAAGTGGCGCAACAATTCCACCGGCGGTACGGCATTAAGATTCACAACTTTTATGGCTCCTCGGAAACCGGCGGTATCTGCTACGACCGCGCAGGCAACGCCACGCTCAGCGGTCGCAGCGTCGGGAAACCCCTGCATGGTGTGACAGTGGGGATTCACCACGATGGCCGCGTCTCCGTGAGCAGCCGCGCCGGCAAGGCCACGTTGCCCGACCTGGGCGAGTGGAACCGGTGCGGGGAGTTGCGGCTGCTCGGTCGCGTCGGAGAGGTGGCCAATATCGGCGGAAAGAAGGTCGCGCCCGCCGAACTGGAGCGAGCACTCCGCGCATTACGTGGCATCAGTGATGCGTGGGTCACGGTTTTGAAGGACAAACGCGCCAACGACTGTCTCGCCGCTGCGGTTGAAACCACGCGGGCGCGCTCCGCTATCGAACAGGAATTGTTGCAGACCCTGCCTACCTGGAAACTTCCGAAGATTTGGCTGATCGACCCCGCTCTTCCCCGAACCGATCGCGGCAAGCTTTACACCGCTGTGCTCAGGGAGCGGCTGAGCGTCAGTTTGCCCTGAGTTACGACCACCGGGCCGACGCGCAGCACGGCGTCGAATTGCGCAAACGCGCCCATCTCCTTCTCCAGCGTCACCTCGATTTCCAATGTCTGATCCGGCAGCACCGGTTTGCGAAAACGGAACTGGCTCACCGCGGCCAGGTGCACCGCGCCCGATTGTTGCCAGAGCACACCGGCCGCCTGCGCCGCGCTCTCGATGAGCAGCACGCCGGGCGCGAGCGGATTGCCGGGAAAATGGTCCGCAAAATACGGCGCGGCCGGGTTGAGCCATTTCCGGCCGCGCCCGCGCTTGTTCGGTTCCAGGATCTCAAATGAATCGAGAAACGAAAAACCGGGGCCATGCGGCGTCAAGCTCATCGTTTCGGCGCCTCGAAGACGGCCGCATCGAGCGGCTGATTGCGGCGCGGGTTGTGAAACTCGTACGCGATGTAGCTGCCCATGATCAGCCCGATGCGCATCGAGCGTACGTCCATCGACGGCCACTCGATCATGTTCTCCACCGACCGCAACGGAAACATCTGCATCGAATGTTTCGGTAGCAGCGTGATGGTGCGTGCATCGCCGGCAAGGGAAACATGGGCATCGAACAAGCCCGCGAAATTCGTGCACCCATTTTGGAAAAAGCTTAGGAGGAACTGGACATTCTGCGTCGGCTTGTCATTACGCACTTCCAATTTGTACATTGCCAGGGGCTTCTTGTCGCGCTTGATGTACAGGTCGTGGCCACGCACAAGGACGAGTTCGGGCGCCGGGTTGGTCAGCACAATCGCGAGAAAATCCGGGGCCTGATAGCTAATGTGACCAAGGCTTTCGACGTGGCGGCGCGGAAAACTCCAGTGAAACGTCTGCCGCAACTCCGCCTCAAACGTCTGCGTCGCGGCCTGGTGCGCGATAAATGCGTCCGCATTCGTGTCCGCCCGCGCTTCAGTCAGGTTGATGCCTGGGAGGAAAGCTGCGAGAGCGGCACAAATTGATACCACTGGTCGGGATGATTGCATATCGGCTCACGAAAACGGTTGGCGAGTTCGAGCGTGAACTCCAGAACGGTTGCGGCGCGGTCGGGCCCGTGCCATCGCGTGTGGAGCGGCGGCAACGCTTCCAGCGCGTACTTGCCCGATTCGGTTGCCAGGATCGTCACCGCCACCAACGGCGCGCCCGTCAACAAACTGAGCCACACGGGCCCCGTCGAGAACGGCACGCGCCCGTGTGGAAAATCCACCAGCACGATGTCGCCATTGCCCTGGGGCCGGTCCATCAGCATGGCGACGCACTTGCCCTGCCCAAGCTGGCGTGCAATATCCACGAAACTGAATTGGTCCGTGCCAACTTCCAGTGTTTCCGCACCCCAGTGTTGACGGTACTCCGCGCGCCAGCGGTTCAACGCCACGCTTGGCTCGGGCAACGAGAGCACGACCAGTGGCAGATGAAACTCATCCATCAGCAATCCGCCCAGTTCAAACAGCCCCGTGTGCACCGTTACCAACAACGCTCCCTTGCCGTCGGCCAGCGTGCCCTGGATGTGCTCGTACCCGCGCCGTGATTCGATCAAGGACTGCGCATGCCTCTTTGTCAGTGCGCCAAGTTGGAAGTAATCCGCCAACGTCATGCCGAAGTTGCGGAATGTCCGCCGCACCGTGCGTTCGCGAAGCTGCGGGCCGAGCAACAGCGTGAGATTCTCACGCACCGCTGCCTGCGCCCGAGGGTGCGTCCAGCGGTATACCTCGGCCAGCACGCGAGCGACGCAGCGGGCACCGGTGATTCCGAGGAGTCGCGCGATGCGAACACCGGCGTCGAACCAGAAGGCCCGGTAAAACGTCTGCGAATAATGGGGTTTCAAGACTCGGAGTAATCCAGTCGTGGCACAATCGGCACGCGCCGATGAATCGCGCAGACGAGTTGAAAAATCTTCACCCGCCACCACATGTCGAACGAGCGTTGCATGTTGCCCGCCAGGATCGAGTTCACTGTCTGCACCATGCGGAAGCGGTTTTGCGGGTTCATGAACACCTCGAACGCGCGGTTGTCGTAGTACATCAGGATCATGTCGCGATAAATGTCCATAAACCGGTGCACGTCGCGCGTGTACCGCCGTTGCTCGGCCACGAGCAGCGGACGTTGCTGCGCATCCGCGCGCAGGATCAATTCCGTCGCCATCTGCGCCGACTTCGTGGCGATGTGCACGCCCGACGAAAAAATCGGATCGATGAACCCACCGGCGTCACCAATCAGGATGGCCCGGTCGGTGGCCAGTTGCGCATAGCGATAACTGTAATCACTCGTCTTGTAGAATTGGCCCACTTGCCGGGCGCCATTCATCCGCCGCGACAATTCGCTACTCTCCGCCACCGTTTTCGCAAACCATTCTTCCACCGAACTGCCAAACCGCTTCAAATCGTCGAGCATCCGCACCATCCCCACCGACGTCTTGCCGCCTGCCAGCGGAATGAGCCAGAACCAACCGTCGTTCAATCGCACGATTGTAATGTGACCCTCGGCGTCGCCTGGATTGCGGTACACATCCTTGAAATGCGCGTATACGGCGATGCGCTTGGGAATGTTGATGGGCTTCTTCGGCTGATTCAATGTGCGCCCGAGAAACGTGTCGCGCCCACTCGCATCGATTAACCACCGCCCACGCACCACGCTCTCGGCTTGCCCCGAATCCGAGGTTGGGGTCAGCGTCACGCGCCAGTCATCACCGTTGCGCGTGACCTCTTTCGCGGCACAGCCCTGGCGCACCTCGCACCCGCAGCTCGCCGCATGATCGAGTAATACGTGGTCGAACGTCGCGCGTTCGACCTGAAATGTCTGTCCGTAACCGGGCACCAGCCCGTGTGCAAACCAGAATCGCTGCCAGCGCGAGCCGTTCCCGACAAAAAACTCCGCGCCGTACTTCGGCTGGAATCCCGCCGCCCCGATTTTCGGCCACGCGCCTGTCTCCTTGAGCACGTCATTGCCAAACGGCAGCAGCGATTCGCCGATGTGGAACCGTGGAAACACCTCGCGCTCCAACACGAGCACCCGCTGCCCCGCCTTTCCCAGAAACGCGCCCGCCGTGCTGCCGCCGGGCCCACCGCCGATGATGATTGTATCGTAGACGGACGAGGTATTCATAACCGCATCACTGTCTTACGCCGGGCCCGGACTGCTGTGCCAACCATCGGCGAAGCGTGCCGAGCGATTGCAACGCTTGCCGCGCAACCTGGGCGTCGTTGATCACGATCCCGAATTGCTGCTCGATGGCCACCGTCAATTGCAGCGCATCCAGCGAGTCCAACCCGACACTCCCCGGCCCGAATAACGGCGTCTCTTCCCCGATCTCTTCGGGCTTGATCTTGAGGACGCAGTTTTCCACGACCAGTTTCTTCAATTCATCCAGAGAGATTTCAACCATGCGCCTTACCGTTATCCATTTTATTAGGTCATTCGGTGGCCAAAAGCAAAGCCGAACATTGCCCGCTCAATCCCCAGATGGGCAGCAAAATCCTGCACCTTTCGCGACGCGCCAGTTCTGCAGCGTCGATCGTGCTCCAGGCGGCTGATGCTACAAATGCGTCCCCACGATACGGCAATGTCACGTCCTTGACACATGGCAACTGTTCCTCGTACCGGCCAAACCAGTTGTGCGGTGCGGTGCGGCATTGCAGGACGTCCGTGGGGAATTCCGCGAGGCATTCCTTGGCGGCCTCCAGCGCCTCGCTTCGGTGGCGGTACGTGGGGCCGTCGGTCAATTGCACGATGCGCAGTTCGTTCTTGGATTCGGCCCGCCGCAGGAGCAACGCACCTGCGCCCTCGCTCGGCACAAAGCCCGTCCGCCCGCGCGGCGGCAGCCATCCCGCTTGAGCGTACGCGTCCACTGCAATCGGGTCCAGTTCCTCGGCGCCGATCACCAGCGCGTGTTCCACCAAACCGTTCTCCAGCCACGTCGCCGCCACGTGAATCGCGCCGACCCATACCGCGTCGTCACCAACGAGTGAATAACACGGCCCCGCCGCGCCGAGCACCGCCGCGACGTGGCTCGTCGGCGAATTGAACACCGTCTCGGGAAACACATTCGGGCTCGCAAAACGCTGGCCGTTCTTGACGATGCCCTCGAAGAACCGTCGTGTAGCCACGACCGCGCCCGTGTTGAACGCCGCGACAATACCCAAACGGTCGCGCCGGAGCGCCGGTTGCGATGCGAGGGCCTGTTGCGCCGCAGCCAGCATGAACAGCGTGATCGGGCTGGCCCGGCGGACGCGCGCCTCGTTCTGCAACGCCGCCAGTGGCTCGCGGGCTCGGTCAACACACAGCACCGCATGCTCTCCGCTCGCCTCGTTCAGGCCCTTCATGCGCTGCGGCCTTTCCGATGGCTGTACCACGCCCATCCCGCAAATGGCGACGGATACGCGGTCGTCGCGCTTTGAGACAGACGTGGCGGATCCTCGCACTCCGCCGGCTTCATATCGTTTGAAGACCACCGCCGCATTCGATCCGCCAAATCCGAGATTTACCGTCAACGTTGCTCTCATATCCGTCCGCTGCTCGCCCACCGCAACCAAATTCGCCGCCACCATCGGCTCCGGCTGTCGCACATTCAGATTCGGTGGCAACTGTCCTGACTGCAGCGCAGCCATCGCGAATAGGGCCTCGATACTGCCCGCCGCGCCCAGCGTGTGGCCAATCGCCGCCTTCGTTGAACTGATTCGGACACGCGCCGGGATTGCGCCGTCCTCCCCAAACACCGTCGCAAACGCCGCGCCCTCGCTGGAGTCATTGAGCGGCGTGCCGGTGCCGTGCGCGTTGACGTAACCAATGTCGGCGGCGCCACAACACGCCTCGGCGATGGCTTGGCGTATCACGGCCACTGCGGTCGCCCCGCTGGGATGTGGCTGTGTCAAATGATGCAAATCAGTTCCGTGCCCATAGCCCGCCAGTTCGCAGTGAATCCTCGCGCCGCGCGCACGCGCGTGCGGTTCCGATTCCAGAACCACAAACGCCGCTGCCTCGCCGAGCATCAAGCCATTGCGGGCCACGTCGAATGGGCGACAGCGGTCGGGGCTCATCGCCTGCAAGCAATCGAACCCGACGTAGATCAACTCCGTCAACGCTTCATAGCCACCCACAAGCACGCAATCACGCGCGCCCGAGCGAATCAAATCCGCGCCGTGTCCGATGGCGTTGGCGCCGCTGGCACACGCGTTGGCGACGATCGTCATCGGCCCGCGAAACCCGAGGTGCTGTTGCAGATCATGCACCTGGTTTTGCGCCTGATACCTCGCGACGCGGAAGAACTGCCCCGCCCCACGCTGCTGTAGCAACATCGCCCGCAGGAATTGTTCCCCCAACGCCATCCCGCCGCCCGTCGTGCTCACTGAAATGGCCAACTGCGACAATCGTGACCGCCCGTGGTCATCCAGCAACTGTGCCTCCGCCAGCGCCTCGCGTGCCGCCGGCAACGCCAGCCGGCTTGCACGTGAAAGCCGCGATAGCTGCTTGGGAGTAAGACTGGGAAGATCAGGAAGCGAGCACGTGGCCGCCTGCTTGCACCGGCAACCGGTGACATCAAACGCGGTGACCGGCGCCGCCGCATCGTCCCCCGCCACGATCCTCTGCCATGTGGTCGGGAAATCCAGGCCCAGCGGCGTCACCGCGCCAAAACCGGTGACCACGATGCGATTGGTTGACGTAGACGACATGCCATCCCATCGTAAACCGGCGAATTCCTTACGACAAGCCTCTGCGGCTTTCGAGCTTCAGCCCGGAGGAACTCGCCTACCGTTCGGGCCTGACTGTCGCAGACACGGCGCACATGTGGCTGCACGAAAGGAAAAACAATTGACCAGACGCTACGCGAAGCGCTGAAGCAATTCGTAGTATTCCCAGAGTGGACCAACGACGCCACGCCGGCGCAGTCGCTCAGCCAGTTGAGCGAAAAACGGCGGTAGCGTGCCGATGATCCAGTTGGGCGCTTGCCGTTTGAATTCCGCCAACAGGCGCAACAACTCCTCCTCCGGCAGCGCTGGCGAGATGTAGTACACCGGGCACAGCAGGTCCTCATCCGTGGACACGATCCCGTCGCGCTGAGCGCGCGCCAGCAACGGTGTGCCGGGGTAAACGCGCATGCCCGCCAGCGCAAAAATGACCGCGCCACGCAGCCGTTGTGAGTTCTCGAACGTGACCTGGAGAGTCTCGCGTGTCTCACCCGGTCCCCCGCAAATCAGGAAGTGGGCGTAGTGAACGCCCGCTGCACGGGCCAACTCGCTGGACCGCAGGATGTCCTCGAAGGCAAACGCCTTGCCGTATTCCTCCAGCACCGAATCGCAGAAACTGTCCGCGCCGAACTCGATATGCGTCAGCCCAGCCTGCGCCATCAAGGTCATCAACTCCGCGGTGAGGCCCTTGGGCCGAAGGAAGCAACTCCACTCGATTTTCACGTCATGTTGCAGGATGGCTTCGCAAATAGCGGTCACGTGGTCCGCCGAGGTGTTGAACAACGAATCGGTAATGAATACGTGCTTTGCGCCCCGCCGCTGAAGGGCCGACAACTCGCCAGCTACAGCATCGGCCGGGCGGCGTCGGCTCTGGCGGCCCTCGATCAGGGGATACGTGCAGTAGCAGCAGTTCAGGGCGCAACCACGCTGCGTCTGGATGTTCAGCATCGAACTCCGCCGCAGATAATGCTCCACGAGTTCCGGCGCGCGGTCCGGTTCCGCAATCGTCTCCGGTGCAATCGGTTCGCGCGCGTTGCGAACGATTCGCCCGTTGCAGCGATGCACCAGGCCGGGGACGCCGGCGTGATCAGCGCCCGTTTCCAAAGCCGCGAGTAGACGCGGGAACGCCGCTTCACCTTCACCCTGGATCCCGAAGTCCGCGCCGGTCAGTTCGAGCCATCGCTCGGGGAAGATGGAAAACGCGCTCCCACCGAGGATGACCGGGCAGCCGCACGCGCCACGGACATCCCGGCACAGCGCCGCCGCGTCGTGGTAGAAGGTGTGGCGGCTTGCCGGCTGAATATCATCCACGTTGCGCAGCGAGACGCCGACAAAGTCCGGCTCAAACGCCGCCACCGCCTTGCCGAGTGGTTCCGCCTCAAACTGGCAGTCGTACAGACGGCTCGTGTGGCCCGCCCGACGCAAGGCGGTTTCCACACACGACACCCCGAGCGGAAATACCGGGTATGGTTGATCACAGCGATTACTGCTGATCAAAAGGATCCGACTGGCCATGGTCAAGCTCCGCTAACAAACGGTCAGATTGTAGAACCTGCACAATCGAAAGCAAAACAGAATCGCATCAGCGCGCCGTTGGAAGATTGCGGCGTGGCGATCTTACGTCGGCTCTGGCGCGGACCTCCGGCGCGGAACCAGAAAGGGCACGCGTTGCTTGTAGGCCGCGTAACTTTCCCCAAAACGGAGCGCCAGTTCGCGCTCCTCAAAGAACTTCAAATAGAACAGGTGCGCGGGGATATGACCGAGCAACAAATACAGCGTCAGATACGTGGAGCGAGCGTAGCACCCGACGCCCGCGCACATCAGATACCACCCCAGTGCCAGGGGGTTGCGCGTCCGCTCATAAAGGCTGGCTTCGACAACCTGTTTCGATAACACGAACGACGCCATCCCTTGCCCCATTTCGCCAATGCCACATTGGAGAGTGCCACGAAATAGATTCCCACGGCCAGCAACACGACTCCCAGGAACCGCCACGCGATTGGCACGGGCAACGATGGCAATCCCACGATTGCATCGAAGCGTCCCGCCCCCGGCCAAAACAATCCCCAAACCATCGGCACCGACAGGCCCGCGTGAAATAATGTGTGGCTGGCGACGCTCATTCTCCGCGCCGCGCCCGCCGTGGGCCGCCGCCGCAACCACAGCCCCAGAATCAGCACGCCCACGAAAAACACCATCACACCGACAAGTTGCGCAATCACCAGTTGCATTCCGTCGTCCATCGTATTAGCTGAGCCGTGTGAACACAAGTTGCTCGAAGGAGTTGAATCACTGGAAATGCGTGCTTGCCTCACTCGCTCCGCGCCCACCCCGCCCGTTGAAATTGATCACTGAGTCTGCGGGGCGGATTCGGGACGAGGTTTTCCGACAACGCCGTTCAGTTGTACGCACACGACCCCGGCCGCAATGAAGGCAATGCCGACCCATTGCGCTGGGCGCAACGGGATTTGGAAGACCCAGTAGCAGGCCAGTTGCAGCACGCAAAACGCCACGCCCTGGCACAGTGCAAACGTCAGGTTTGGGTGTTCCGTCCGCAACGCCAGCGTCAGGCACGTCGCGCCGCAAAAGCCAACTGCGTTCCCAAGAAAAAAGAATCCCACGGCGGCTGCGCCCGTTCGCTGACTGGCCGCACGCAGCAGCAAACTTCCGCACACCTGAAAGACAACAAACCCAAGCATGTACACCCACGGCGGCAATTGCAGCACTTGTTTCATGGTTCTCCCTCCAACGGCGCTGAACGATACAAGCTCCACCATTTCCGGTTCTGCGAACGAAACACGACCGGCCACGGCATCCAGCACGCCAGCCATGTCAGTGGCCGCAACAGCGCGCTCCACAAACTGACGACCCACCACGCGCGCAGTTCGCAGCCGACCAACCAGAATAGCATGGCCGCCGCCAGCACTTCGATTTGGATCATCACCAACAACCCCAGCCATGCCGCCACGTTGCCCGGATGCGTCAGCGCCGCCGCCAACCAGCCCAGCACCGGTAAAATGACAATCTGCCCTGCGTAGCCGGCCGGTTGACACCAGCGCACCGTCTTCTGCCAACGCAAATAGTGCTGGATCGCATCCCGCCAATTCGATTCCGCCGCGACCGTCTCCACCGTCGTCCTGCTGATTTCGACCGGCGCCAGTGCTCGTCCGAGGGTGTTGTCATCAGCCATGCGTGCGCCCAGTTCTTCCCACGTCACCCGGTCACGGAAATGCGCTGCCGAAAACATCATTCCCGCGCCGAGTCCGAATTGCACCGGGCCTGTTCGCTTGCAAAACAGGACGCCGGGGTAAAACTCCACGTTCACGAACAACGCTTCCAACATCATCGGCGCGCGGTCGATGTTCCGTACGACATACGGACACGTCAACATGCCCGCGTTGCCGAACGTCAACTCCCGCCGCATCGTATCGAGCAATCCCGGTGGGGCCACGATGTCCGAGTCGCTCCACATCCACAACTCGCCGCGCGCATGATCGGCCAGCGTGTGAAACCACGATACCTTCGGGCTCAGGAACCGTGTGGGCCGCGGGACCACGATCGGCTTCAACTGCGCGCGTGAGAACCGGCTTCGCCACTGTTCGATCACCGGTTGCCACTTCGACGCGTCCCGTTCTTCAATTCCCAACAGCATCTCCCCGTCGCCATCCAACTGGCTGACGAACGATTCCATCGCCACGATCAGTTCCCGAGGAGGCGCTTCGCCACGCAAGGCGGCCATCGGTTTGAAAATGGAGACCGTGGGCTTGTTCCGCGGCGTGATGTCCGCCACGTCTCTGCTTCGGCGGCGTGCCGGATGGCGTTCGCGAGAGACCAGCCAAATTGCCAGGCCCCACCAGCACACCGCCAGCAGTGACCAGCCGACCAACACCCATTCAAGAAGCCGCGACATTTGACTCTGTCAAGACGTAATCCGCGTTCGGCGTTGCCGCCCGCTGGAACCATCGGACCGCCCTGAAGGCAATCTCCTCCAGCGGCATTCGTGCGCACCAGCCCAATTCCCCGGTCGCTTTCGAGAAATCGAACCACTGCCGTCGCTGCGCGTGGGCCGATGTCTCGCGGCAAACCCGTTCGCTTCCGATCGCTTCGCCAAGCGCGCCCGCCAACATGATCGCCGGCTGTGGCAACGCGAAGCGTGGCGCGGGACGATTCGAGATCCGCGCCAGCACCTGGAGAAATTCCTGCAGCCACACGTTGTGGTGACCCAGCAGGTATCGTTCGCCGGTTCGACCGCGCCCGGCTACGGCCAGGATACCGTCAGCCAGATCGTCGACATGGATGAAATTCAACCCGACACGCGCACTGAACGGGAATTGCCCGCGCAGGTAGTCGCGCACAATCCGCCCCGTGGGTGTCGGCGCTTCGTCGCCCGCGCCGAGCGGGCTTGTCGGGCTGGCAATCGTCACGGGCAACCCGCGGCGCGCGGCCTCCAACGCTGCCAGTTCCCCGAGCCATTTGGAGCGACGGTACGGCTCGTGCATCGCCACGTAATTCGGGAAGTCACGCTCAGTCAACAATGCCCGCCCGCCTTCCAGCACGCCGCTGGAACTGACGTGCGCGAACCGCTCCACGCCGCCTTGTGCCGCGGCCTCAAGCATATTCTCCGTGCCGCGCACGTTCGTTTCCTCGGCCAGCTGTCGCGCTTTCCGCCCGAATTGAAAGGTCGCACCGAGGTGAATGACCACGTCGCAACCTCGCACCGCCGCTGCGACGCTCGCCCGATCACACAAATTGCCGCGGGCGATTCCCACATGGTTGCCAAACAGGCGTTGCGCCTTCTCCGGTGTGCGGCAGAAGACGCGCACGCGCGCACCTTGAACCACCAGCCGGTGCACCACGTGCCGCCCAATGAATCCCGTGCCACCGGTGATCAAGAATTGCGTCGCCTCGAACATTGCGGCAGAATCTACGGCAAACGTGAACACCAGAGAAGTGTTTTTCATCGCGGATGATTTCGGAATGGATGCGGAGGCCAACCGTGCCATCGTCCACGCTCATGGCCGGGGCGCGTTGCATGGCGCCAGCCTGATGATGGGCCAACCGGGCACCGAAGACGCGATCCACAGGGCACATGACAACCCGCGTCTGCGAGTCGGGTGGCATTTGCACCTCGACACCTCACAGCCCGTCTCCTGCGCGGTGTGGCCGTGGGGCAATTCGTACAGGCGCGCGGGTTGGGCCATCGGTCTGTCACAACGCGCCCGGCGGCTGATGCGCGATGAGGTCAAGGCGCAATGGGAAATGTTTCAGGCGACAGGACTACCGTGCGCGTTCGTCAATTCACACCATCATCTCCACGCCCACCCGTTCGTGTATAACGCGTTGCTTGACCTCTTGCCGCGAACGTTCGACGGCTGGCTCCGACTCGGTAAACCGCGCTTCTTCTCTCCGAACCTGGACGCGCTGTGGATGGGACCCGCTGACTGGTTGTGGATGAAGCGACGACGCCGGCGCTGTCCGCACCGCTGCAGCGACACGCTCTGGGGCTTGGGACGCACATACCGGATGCAAGCCCGCGAAGTTGCCGAAGCCGCGCGGCAACTGGGTGGTGGACTCCATGAATTTTACTTCCATCCACGCTCGGTGGATAACGATGCGGATACACGATGTCTCTTGGAACTAGAAACATGCGGATTCTGATTGCGATCGGGTTGCTATCGATTTCGGCTGGCTGCGCATCCGTCAAACTGACAGCCGGCGCAGGTCGACCGTTCGATTTTCAGAGCGACACGTTCGCCTACGCCAACGAACTGGTCTTCAACTCCCAGAACGGCGTCCACACTGCCGATACGAAGTCCCCAGGCTATGAGCATTCGTACACGCGCCGTTGCTTCATCATGGCCGCGGGCGTGGTTCAATTCTGGAAGCACGCCCGCTTCGACCCCCAGGCGCCGACGGTGCCGGCAGCCGAATTGGCGCGACGCGTTCGACAGGTGCGCGAACTCGCGGCATGGTGGCCGAGTGAACCCCCCGAGAAGCGCATTGTATTTCCTGGCTTCGCCAGCCTGCATGACCTGAGCGCGCGAGAAGGCCGCCTGTTGCGCGCCAACATGGGCGCCGGCTGGACGACGTATTTCCATCTGCGAAAGTTCTCCATGCCCTTCGAACCGTCGCCAGAATACGAGGCGAATCTGTGTGACGACCTGCAACACTGGCTGCAACAAGGTCACCCGATGGTCGTGTGGCTCTACAATTTCCCGGACGTGAACATCAATCACGCCGTCACCGTTTTCGAGGAGACCGAGCGGCCGCAGCCTGACCAGATCGCCTTCCACGTGTACGATCCGAACTACACCGATGCCCCGCGCACGCTGATTTACAACACGGTCACGCGGACATTCTCATACGGAAAGACCTTCTATTTCCCCGGCGGAACCGTACACGCAAGACCGATGTACACCAGCCTGCTTCGCTGACGGACCGGGCACGCGGTTACGCCGGAACCGGCTCAGCCCCGGACGCAAGCGCCTCGTCGATCATCGCCCGATACACCGCGTCGGCACTACTGTCCCGCCACGCGTTCCGACGGCGGACGTCGGCGAACGTTTCGGCCGCGCCCCGCCTAAGGTCAATCTCGCAACGGAATTCAGGTACATCGCGGCGGGCTTTGGCCGAGCTGTATGCGCCGTGGAATTGCGTGACCTCGTAGAGCAGACGGAACCGTTGCGCGTCGTGCCGCACAATCCAGGCGGCCGGCATGAACACCAGTTGTGCCGTCTTGCCGAGCGCCGCGGCCACGTTGCGGTAGTAGCCCCGCCACGAGAGAATCTCCTCGCGCGTGCCGTTATAGTCCTGGCCGTAGGTCTTCGGGTTAAGCGCGGCATACGCGAATAGCTTGCCGCAATCGTCGCGATGCGTGGACTGCCATAAGCCCAGCCCGTCGCCGGCGCACAACACAGGCTGACCGCGCTCGATTCGGTCCCACGCCGCCGCATCGGATTCAAGATTGTCAATCAGCGGCGCGCCGGGGCCGTACGTGTGGCTGGGGCGAATGGTCGTCACCTGAAACTTACGTTCTTCGTGGGCGCGGCGAAAAACCTGTTCGCACGCCACCTTGTTCCGCCCGTACTCGCTGATCGGTTCCTGCGGGAACGACTCGTCGACCAGCACCCGCGGCGGCACGTTGACGCCATACGTGCAGACGGTCGAACAAAATATGAACTGCTCGCAACGGCCATCAAAGGCCCGGACGTCGCTGGCTGCCTGCTCCGGCCCGAAACAGATCATGTCGATGACCACGTCGAAGCGCCTTGTGGCAAACTGCCGCTCGAAGTCTTCGAACTGGTTGCGGTCGCCGCTGAGCCGATTCACGTCGCGAGGCAACGTATCCTCGCGCTGGGCGCGGTTGAATACGGTGATCTCCGCGCCACGCGCATGCAGATGGTTGACGATCCCGCTGCTGATCAGGCCGGTCCCGCCGAGGACCTGCATCGCCTAATCCACATGTTTTCCTCTCCCCTCCGGGGGAGAGGATTGAGGTGAGGGGGCTGATTCATCGTGTGCGTCTCTACACCAGATCGCAGGCCTCGGCCGGCATCCAATGCGCGTCCTGGCCGTCCCACTTGACGTTGCAGCCAATCGGATTGGTCAGCGGCTTGCTAATCGGCTTGCCGGCCAGGTGCTCGCGCAACGCATTCTCTAGGTCGTTCACGGTCATCTTGCTCGTGTCGCGCGGACTGTCCACGCCCCGTCCGGTATAAACCAGCTTGCGGGAGCGGTCGAACACATAGAAGTGCGGCGTCCGCAATGCCCCATACGCGCGGGCCACGTCCTGCGACTCGTCGTGCAGATAAACCCAGGGAAACTTCTTCTCCTTCATCCGTTCCACCATGTGCGGGAAATCGTCCTCAGCGTAGGTGTTCTTGCTGTTGGAGTTGATGCCCACAAATCTCACGCCTTGCGATGCAAACTGTTCCGCCGTCCGCCTCGTCACCTCGTCCGACCCGATCACATAGGGACAGTGATTGCAGGTGAAAAAGACCACCAGGACCTTGGCGCCGCCGAAATCCGAGAGGCTGTACGTCTTGCCATCCGTCGCGGGCAACTTGAAATCAGGCGCTTGATCTCCAATCTTCAAAGTGAATGCCATGCCGACCGTCCTTTCTTGAATATCGCCGCAAGAACCTACCCCGATGATGCATCAAGGACAATCCATTTGTCGTTCGGGACTAATCGGCGCGAGAAACCGCGACGAGGCAAGTCCGCGGTTGAACTCAATCCTGGGTCCTGCAGGCCAAGATACCAATCCGCCGGACCATTTCGTTACCACTGGGAGATTTGGTCGTCGGCGGTGAAAACCTGGGG
>JBGPVO010000002.1:0-21713 GCA_041491705.1 Verrucomicrobiia bacterium | reverse complement strand
GGACGCAGGCTGAAGCCTGCGGCTACAACGGAAGTGACGGCACGGCCTGCGCATCACAGATGCGCAGCTACAACGGGAACGACGGCGCCGCGTCAGGCGAGCTTTGAGACCGGGGCACTGTGGGCGGCCGTTGGCTGCTTCGCTTTGTCGGCATCGGCCTGTTCCTACGCGGGCGACGGCATCCGCCTTTGCCGAGGCTACGGCGCGACAAGGGAGTCGAGACGAAGTACCCACCCCTTTGTCCCCTCCAAGGAGGGGAGTGTGGCCGATTATCGGGAATCGATAATTTTGCTGGACATGGCTTGGAAATCGTGCGATGCTCAGGCTGGTTCTTTGAAAATGGGAAAACTGAGAGCTGGGAGGCGCAGATTTGCGGCACCGGCAAAACTGTGCCGCGTCTCGCTTCGCTCGGCTTTGACATAAGGGATGGATGGAAGATGGTGAATGGGATATGGCTGATGAGCTGTGTACAGGGAGAATGCGGCGGAAGAAAAAGTGCGTTTCTGCGAAACGAAGCCAATTTGTTTACGATGGGATACGTGCAAATCAGCTTGAGCGACAGATGGTTACGGCGCGAAACTTTGCGTTTTAGAATTGGGTTCGTTTGTCAGCTTTGGGTTCGTTTTTCTGCGGGAGGCAACAAATGTCGGTATGGGATTGCGGACAGCTGTTCTAACGGGTTGCTAACCTGACGAGATGGCCGGCTTGGTCTTCAGCACGTAGAGATCGAGCACGGCCTTGACACGGGCGAAACATTCACGCGCGGTCGGACGCACCATCCAGCGGAACGACAGATCGCCCGGCGCATACGCCACCGCGTCGATCCCGTAGTAGCGGCTGAGAAACAAGGCGCGAAAATCGTGGAAGCGTTCGGAGATGATGGTGAGCTTCCCGCACCGGAAGACGTCCCGGGCCCGCACCACCGAGTCGAGTGTGCGCAGGCCGTAGTTGTCGAGGACGAGCGCGGATTCCGGGATGCCGCGCTGCAGCAACGCGCGCTTCATCTCCATCGGTTCATCGTGTGACTTGTCGCCGCTGAGAATCAGCCGTCTCACCTTGCCCGCGTGATACAGGGCCGCCGCCGCGTCGATGCGACGCACAAAATGCTGGTTCACCCTACCCTTCTCGATCAACCTGCCCGTCGCGAGGACCAGTCCGTCGCTGTTGAATGGCACCGAACTGATTTCGTAGAAGACCTGTGATCGGGTCGTCGTGATGATCCAGATGTTGCAGCCGAGGACGAGAGCCAGAAAGATCACCGAACCAATCAGCAACGTCGCGGCGGCGATTGTCTTGAACTGATGGCGGCGTTCTCCCGTGCGTTGGCTCATCGGCGGGCGATGGTAGCGGCAGACGACGCCTGCGACAAGCGAATGGTGTAGCCGCAGTTTCGTCGTCAGTTTGGCTTTTTCGTTTTCTGCTTCGACAAACGGGACCGTCCATCGTAGGGTGGCGCGCAAATCCAAAACAGAAATAGAAAGGCCCGCGCGTGAGCCAAAAAGTCATTGCATTTCATTACACCTTGACCGACGCATCCGGCAAAACCCTGGATTCTTCCGCTGGCAGCGAGCCGATGGCGTTTCTCGAAGGCGTCGGGCAGGTCATCCCCGGGTTGGAAACGGAACTGCGCGGCATGAAGGTTGGCGAAAAGAAGCATGTCATCGTGAAGGCCAAAGACGGCTACGGCGAGAAGGATCCCGGCAATGTCGTGGAGGTTCCCGTGGAGCAAATGCCGGCTCGCGGCATCAAAGTCGGCGACCGTTTTCGGGCGGGCCGGGACGACCACTCGCCCGTCGTCACCGCCACAAAAGTCACCGAAACACACGTCACTCTAGACGGCAACCACCCCCTGGCTGGCATGGACCTGACGTTTGATGTCGAAATTACGGAAGTACGTGATGCCACGGAAGATGAGTTGGCACATGGACACTCCCATGGTGCCGGTGGACACCATCACTAGATCAGCGAATTCTGCAGGTTTTCGTACTGTCCGTCTGCAGTAGCCGCAGAGCCACTGGCAGCGTTCCGGCCCCCACTGCCCAACGTGCAATGAAATTGTTGCAATATCCGCCCAATTTCGGTATACGCTTGCACCAAGGAGGCTTACTGATGAAGAACCGTCTTGCAGTTGTTGTCGCTTTCGTTTCATGTCTGTTTTCAGCGGCATTACCCAAACTCGCCTGGGCTACGGACCCGGGCAGCCGCTACTCAGATGCTTTTGTGCTCATTCAACAGGCCCAGGCTGCCGAGGAGAGGTCCGACCTCGCAACCGCGTACCGCAAGTATCTCGCGGCGCGGGACACCCTGCACGCCATCCGCACCGATTCGCCCGATTGGAATGCGCAGATGGTCGAGTACCGCCTGAAGGACTGCGAATCCCATTTCGATGCGATTAAAGCCAAACTCCCCAACCCGCCACCCGCTTCCGCAGAGGAATCGCGGACGGTGGTGACACCAGCGGTAATGCTGGCGTCAAACGAGCAACCTTCTGCGGCGGCACCTGTGGCGAAGACAACCACGGATGATCAAGCAGCCAAATTACAGTCGCAAATCAATACGCTTCAGAAGGAGAACAACCAGCTCAAGTCCGACCTGGCAAATGCCAGGCGCGCGCCGAAACCGAGTGCGCAACTCGATGCACTCACCAAGGAAAACAAGGATTTAAAGGCCCAGCTCGCCGCGGCTGGGAAAAAGGCCGCACCAGCCGAATCCGCCGAGTTAAAGAAACTTCGCGCCGATGCCGAGAAGGCCCAGAAGTCCGCTTCCGATCTGGAGAAGAAAACTGCCGACCTCGGCAGCCAACTCGCAGCCGCGAAGAAACAGGCCGCGGATTTAGCCGACGCGAAATCGGCTGACTTGAAGAAGCTTCGCGCGGACTTGGACAAGGCCCACGCCGAAGCTGATGCCGCCAAGAAGTCGACGGCCCAGGTTGCGGATCTCCAAAAGCAGAACAAGGACCTCAGCGCGCAAGTTGCGGCTGCCAAGAAGGAAGCTTCCGCCAAAGTAACGCCGACCGTGGCTGCGCCGAAAGGCGACACGGCCGAGTTGAAGAAGCTTCGCGCAGACCTGGATGCAGCCCGTGCCGACGCCGCCCAGTCGAAGAAGGACGCCGCCCGTGCGATCGATCTCGAAAAACAGAACAAGGATATTTCCACGAAACTGGCGACCGCCGAGAAGAAGGCAGGCGCCGCACCTGTGGATTCCGCCGAGGTCAGAAAACTGCGCGCGGACCTCGATAAATCGCACGCCGAGGTGGCCGACCTGAAGAAGCAAGTTGCCGCCAAGCCCGCGGGCGACAGCGCTGAAGTGAAGAGCCTCCGGAACCAACTGGCCGACGCGCGCAAGGAACTCGACCAGTCGAAGAAATCTGCCACCCCGGTTGCGGATCTTCAGAAACAAAACAAGGATCTCAGCACACAACTGGCCGCCGCCAAGAAGGAGGCTTCCGCCAAGGTCACGCCCACTGCGTCCGCGCCGACAGCCGACACGGCCGAGTTGAAGAAACTGCGGGCCGAAGCCGACAGCGCCCGTGCCGACGCCGAGAAAGCCCGGAAGACAGCTTCCGATCTCGAGAAGAAGAATGCCGACCTTTCGTCGAAACTTGCCTCGGAAAAGAAGGCCGCGACAACCGCTGCGGCCGCGGAACCGGCGGACGCGCGCGTGCTGAAACAGTTGCGCAATGAGAACTCGTACCTGCGCAACCTGCTGGATACGTACGCGGCCAAGAACCCGGAGTTGAAAGGTCAATTGCGGCATCACGATCAGAGCCAGACGAAGACCAGCCAATAGCCGACCGATTCGTTTCAGCGCGAAGCCTGTCCCCGATTCGTCGGGGACAGGCTTCTTCTTTTCTGCGGTGCTAATTCCATAGATCGAGGTGGAATCCGGAAACGAATCTCCGCATCCTAACGCTAGTAAGGCGTGGCGGGAGTTGGCGGCGTTGGACGTGGCAACGGAGGAACAGACGGTGGCGATGGATAGAATTGCGTTGGTGACGGGCGCGAACAGGGGCATTGGATACGAGATTGCCCGGCAACTTGGTGAAAGCGGATTTCATGTGCTGGTCGGGGCGCGCAACTCCGACGCCGGAAAGCAGGCAGCGGGTTCCCTGCAGAAAGGCGGTGCGTCAGCCGACTTCGTCGAAATCGATGTAAGCGACCGCGCGAGCATCCAGAAGGCGGCGAAGACGGTGGCGGCAACGCTCAGCCATCTCGACGTTCTCGTGAATAACGCCGGCATCATGGACAAGGGGAAGAGCATCGTTGACGTGGATGACGACACAATGCTGGATACGCTCACGACGAACACGCTCGGCCCATTGCGCGTGACACAGGCGTTACTCCCGCTCCTGTTAAAGAGCGGTCACGCGAGTGTGATCAACATGTCCAGCGGCCTGGGTCAGTTGAGCGACATGGAGGATGATTACCCCGCCTACAGCATTTCCAAGACAGCCCTCAACGCCGTCACCCGTCAATTCGCCGCCGCGTTACGCGACAAACGTATTACGGTCAACTCGGTCTGCCCCGGCTGGGTCAGGACCGCCATGGGCGGCGCCAACGCGCCGCGGACTGTCGAACAGGGTGCGGACACCGTGACGTGGCTGGCGACCGAAGCGCCACGCGATCTGACGGGACAATTCCTGCGGGATAGAAAGGCGATTGCCTGGTAATCATCCGCCGGCGACATAGGAGGATCGAACACATGAAACGGAAAGCATCGGCGGTGTGGAGAGGCGGGTTGAAGGACGGAAGCGGCACCATCTCGACCGACAGCGGCGTGCTGAAGGGCACGCAGTACTCGTTCAGCACGCGGTTTGATAACGGCATCGGCACGAATCCCGAGGAACTCATCGCCGCCGCGCACGCGGGTTGCTTCTCGATGGCGCTTTCGGCGCAACTGGGCAACGCCAACCTGAAACCCGAGCGTATCGCGACCACCGCGACGGTGACGATGGAGAAGCTGGAAGCAGGCTGGACGCTTACGGCGGTTCATCTCGATGTTACGGCGAAGGTGCCGACCGCGACGACCGAGGCATTCGCGACTGCAGCCAATAACGCGAAGTCGGGCTGCCCCATTTCGCGCGTCTTGAATGCAACGATCACCATGGACGCAAGGTTGGAACAGTAAACGGCGGCCACGGAGCCGTCGGAGGTTTTGCTGTTTGATTTGGCCTGAGAATCGTGCCAGATTGCAACCCAAGCGGGCTGCGGAGCATCACAAGCAGCAGAATGGTTGGCAACCACACAAGAAGGAGATACCCATTCACTATGAGAATCACTCGCATCATGGCAATTGGCGCGGCATTGCTGGTCACCGCGACCGCGCAGGCTTTGGATACGTACAAAGTTGACCCCGCCCACAGTTCCATTGGCTTTTCGGTCGATCATATGGTCATCGACACGGTGCATGGCCGGTTTCGCCAGTTTGACAGCTCCATCACCGTCGATCCTGAAAATGGCAACGCACTGAAGCAGGCCACCGCGACAATTCAGGCCAAGAGCATCGACACGGACGTCGAGAAGCGTGATAATCATTTGCGCAGCCCCGATTTCTTCGACGCGGAAAAGTATCCGACGATCACGTTCGAAAGTACGGGCGTCGATGGGCAGACACTGACTGGGAAATTCACCTTGCATGGCGTCACAAAGGAAATCTCATTGCCAATCAAGATCAAGGGCCCAATTAAAGACCCCATGGGCAATACCCACCTGTCCTTGGAAGCGAACACCAAACTGAATCGTAAGGATTACGGGCTGACGTGGAACAAGATCTTGGAAGCGGGCGGCTTGATGGTTGGCGAGGAAATTACCATTCAAATCAATGGCTCGTTTGTAAAGCAGAGCGCTGAGAAGAAGTAGGCACGGTTTTCCGAAGCGCCTCGTTTGTTGAGACACAGTCGCAGCCAGCGGCCGTCTCTCTTGGGAATTGATATGCACGAGAGAACTGATTTCGCCGAGAGATATGCCAGCGGCAACACGCCCTGGGACTCTGGCAAGCCGAGCGAGGAATTGCGGCGCGCCTTGAACGCGGAGAGATTGACAGGAAATTCCGTGTTGGAATTTGGCTGCGGCACGGGAACGAACGCCGTTGCACTGGCGCGATGCGGATTTGCGGTCACTGCCGTTGACAGCGTCGAGCAGGCAATCAAAACTGCTCGTGACAAGGCGCGCGCCGCGGCTGTGGACGTAGACTTTCGCGTGGCCGATGTGTTGAAGGGCGACCTCGGCGGGCCATATGACATCCTCTTCGACCGCGGTGTGTACCACTGTCTGCGCACGGTCGACCTGAAGCAATTTCAGGAATTCCTTAAAAAAGCCACCCGTACCGGCAGTTGGTGGCTGAGTCTGGACGGAAACGCGAAGGAAGACACTGACCCTGGCCCTCCCGTGGTCAACGAAGAGGAAATCCGCGCAGAACTCGGCCCGCTGTTCGACATCATCGAACTGCGCGAGTTCCGCTTTACCACGAACCAAAGCGATTTCCGTCCACTCGGCTGGTCCATCTTGATGCGGCGCAGATAAGCCTGTTAGACTTCGCCGTAGCGCCGCTCATTGCTTCGCCATGCGAAAACTGCCACGATCATTCTACGACCGGGACACGATCACCGTTGCCAGAGAACTACTCGGGAAATATCTGGTCCATGCCGAGCGAGTTGGCCGGATTGTGGAAGTCGAGGCGTACCTCGGGCCGCACGATCTCGCCGCCCATTCTGCCAGGGGATTAACCGAGCGGACGAAGGTAATGTTCGGTCCGCCAGGTCATGCGTACGTGTACATGATTTACGGGATGTATTACTGCATGAACGTCGTGACCGAGCGTGCCGGCCATGCCTCTGCCGTCCTGCTGCGCGCCGTCGAACCGGTCCAACATGTGGAAGGACGAACGCAAGGGCCGGGGCTTCTCTGCAAGGCCATGGGCGTCGACAAGCGTCTGAACGCGCACGATCTGCTCAGTGCCGATTTCCACATCGCCGCACCACGCAAGCGGGAAGTTTTCACGATCGTCAAACGGCCACGGATTGGCGTGGACTACGCCGCGCATTGGGCAAGACGGCATCTCCGCTTCTACATCAAGGGTAACCCATTCGTCTCACGGCCGTAAGCAGCTAGGCAGCCCGGCCCGCGACGAGCACTCGATACTTTTTCGCCGCGGACGGGTAGCCGGTCTTCCTTCGGGCCACTTTCAGTTCGCTGTCCTTCCACGTAAATTGAGTCAGCGAATACGCTCCGCCCTCGCAGTCGAAGCTCTCGCCGTCATCTTCGTAGAGGCAGCCGGTGGTCTTCTTGCCGGGATAAACGTCCAGAATGATTTCATCGACAACTTTCTGGTCGACGAACTCGATGGGCTCGGTCATCGGGATGATCGAGCCCGCGCGGACGAAGAGTGGCAATACATCGAGCGGCGCAGGCACGGTGACGTATTGTCCGCCCGGGTGTTTCTGCTTCGTCCAGTAATCGTACCAGTCGGAGCCCGCCGGCAGATAGACCGCGCGCTGACGCGCGCCCGGCTTCACAACGGGTGCCACGAGCAGCGACAGACCGAGCAGGAATTGGTCGTCTACCGCGTATCCGTGCGGATCGTCAGGGAACTCCCAGAACAGTGGACGCATGATCGGCGCGCCGTCCTGCACGGCTTCGTGAAATAGGTTGTAGAAATAGGGAAGGAGTTGGTAGCGCAGACTGATATAGTGGCGGCACACGTCCTCGACTTCCGGGCCGAAAGTCCACGGTTCCTGGCGGCGCGTGCCCATGGCCGTGTGATTGCGGAAGAACGGGAAGAACGCGCCCGCCTGCGTCCAGCGCGCGAGGAGTTCACCCGTGCAATCGCGTCCAAACCCGCCGACATCGGGGCCGCAAAATGCGACACCGGAGAGACTCAGATTGAGGCACTCGGGGATACTGACGGCAAGCTGCTCCCACAGGCTTTGATTGTCACCTGTCCAGACCATCGAGTATCGTTGGATCCCGGCGTACGCCGAGCGCGTGATGACGAACGGCCGTTCCTTGGGACGCAGCGCCCGTAGCGCCTCGTAGCAGGCGCGCGCCATATTGAAACCGTACACATTGTGCGCGCGCCTGTGCGTCGTCCACTGGCCGTCGTACTCGTGCGGAATGTCGAGCGGCATCGTGCCGCCGGGATGATTCCACACGGCAGGCTCGTTCATGTCGTTCCAGATGCCGGCGACACCGAGTTCGAGCAACTCCTTGTGCCACAGGCCCCACCACTGCCGCACGCGCGCGCTGGTAAAATCGGGGAACACGCACTCGCCAGGCCAGACGTTCCCGGTGAACCACGCGCCATCGGGCTTCTTGAGGAACATCCCCTTCTCTTTCCCGTCGCGGCAAACGACATAGTCGTCATCATTCTTCACGCCGGGGTCGATAATCGTGACGACTCGAAATCCCAGTTTGCGCAACGTCTTCAACATCTCGCGCGGCTTGGGGAACGTCTTCGGGTTCCACGTGAACACGCGATAGCCGTCCATGTAATCGATGTCGCAGTAGATCACGTCGCACGGGATCTTGCGTGTGCGGAAATTCTTCGCCACATCCAGGATCTCGTCCGCACTCATATAGCTCCACCGGCATTGCTGGAAGCCGAGCGCCCAGCGCGGCGGCATCCACATCCGTCCCGTCAATTCGGTGTAGCCGCGCACCACGTCACGCACCGAGTCGCCCGCGAAAAAGTAGTAGTCGATCTCGCCCGCCTCCGATTCGAGAACGTAATGCTTCTCATCCTTAACCGCGCCGAGATTGAAGTGCGTGCGATGCGTGTTGTCCCAGAAGATGCCATAATGGGCGACGGGTCGGGTCGAGATCAAAAACGGAATGGAAACGTAGATCGCTTCGGTTGCGTATGTGTGCTTCGGGTCGTCCGTGTTCCAGAACGTCGTTTTCGAGCCGCGCTTGTTGAGCGGGCCGGTCTTTTCCCCGCAACCGAAGAACCTCTCGTCCTCTGCCAGCATCCGAACACTGCGGCACTTCGGACCTTCCCATCCCATCCCCCGCGCCGCTCCGTCGCCATTCAGTACGCAACCATCGGGCGTGGCGAACTCGATCCGCAGCGGCGATTTCGTGACTGTCACTACAAGCTTCCTTGTGCGAATCGTGATCGTCTCGCCATTGCGGAATGCTGCGTTGACTTTTGGCCACTGCGTTTTCGCGACCGCATAGGAGAAGTCCGGACCGAAATCGTTTGCTTGCGTCGCGCGCACGCGCACGATGCCGTCGCTGAGAATCGCGATGCGAACGTGTCCACGCTCACAATGAAAGTCGAACGCGTTCCCGTTCTTGTGCCACGTTTTGGCCGCCCCGATGTCCTGAATTTCTGAGTCCGCCATTGTTGGATAGTCCTCTATCTACAGGCCTATTCTTCCGAGACGGCAGCAAAAATGCAAGTGCGGAGGAAAATCGCCACTGTTAGGCGACAACCTCGGCCGATTGCTGTGACTGCGCGGCACGTTTCCGCTGGGTCGCATTCAGGATTCTCTTGCGGAGACGGAGGTTCTTCGGGGTGGCTTCGACGTATTCGTCGGCGGCAATGTATTCAAGGGCGCGTTCCAGGCTCATCTTCAGCGGCGGCTCCAACTGGATACCCTTGCCATCGCCCTGGCTGCGCATGTTGGTGAGATGCTTCGTCTTCGTCGGATTGACAGGCATATCTTCGGCGCGTGGGTTCTCGCCGACGATCATTCCCGCGTACACTTCTTCCTGCGGCCCCACAAAGAGTCTACCGCGCTCCTGGATATTGTTAAGCGCCCAAGCCGTGGCGATACCGGTTTCCATCGACACCAGCGTGCCGGTGAGTCTAGTGGTGATCTCGCCGCTGAACGGCTCGTAACTCTTGAACATATGGCTCATCACGCCGCGGCCGTTGGTGAGGTTGACCATATCGGTCTCCAAACCAATCAGACCCCGCGTCGGGATGGTACATTCTAAGCTGACGCCGTGCGGGTGATGCTGCATGTTCGTGATCTGCGCCTTGCGGCCCGCCAGATTTTGCATCACGTCGCCGAGGCACTCATTCGGCACTTCGATCCACAACGTTTCGAACGGTTCGAGGGTGCGTCCCGCCGCATCCTTCTTGAGGATCACTTCGGGGCGCGAGACGAGGACCTCGTAGCCTTCGCGGCGCATCTGCTCGACAAGGATTGCGATCTGCATTTCACCGCGGGCGCTGACCAGAAAAATGTAGGCTGCCTCGGTGTCTTGAACCAGCAATGAAATGTTCGTGCGAATCTCTTTGTACAGCCGCTCGCGGATGTGCCGTGCGGTGACGAACTTGCCATCCTTGCCGGCGAGCGGGCCGTCGTTGACGGCAAACTGCATCTGGATCGTGGGCGGATCGAGCTCGGTCCACGGGACCGGCTCGCGTTCCTCGCTATCGCACAGTGTTTCGCCGATGGCGAGTTCCTCAAAGCCGGAGATCCCAACGATATTGCCCGCCTCGCCGTTAACGATCTCGCCGGACTTGAGGCCGCTGAACTCCCAGACCTTCGTGACCGCAGCGCGCTCGCGTTTGCCGTCCTTGTGAATGCACACGATGGAGTCGCCGACTTTGATGTGACCGCCCGTGATCTTGCCGATGGCAATCCGCCCGACATAATCGCTCCAGTCAAGATTACTCACCAGCATTTGGAACGGCGCGTTCAGATCCGCCATGGGCGCCGGGATGTGCTGCAAAATGGTTTCAAACAGCGGCGTCATGCCGTTGGGCTTGTCGTCAAGAGCTTTCAGCGCGTAACCGTCACGCGCGCTGGCGTAAATGAACGGGGCGCTGAACTGATCCTCGCTGGCGTGGAGTTCCAGTAGCAGCTCCAGAACCTTGTCGTGAACGCCATGCGGATCCGCGTGTTCGCGATCGATCTTGTTGATGACCACGATGACTTTCAGGCCGTGGCTGAGCGCCTTCTTCAACACGAAGCGCGTTTGCGCCTGCGGGCCGTCAAACGCGTCCACCAGCAGCAACACGCCGTCCACCATCCCAAGGATGCGTTCGACCTCGCCACCAAAATCAGCGTGGCCGGGCGTATCCACGATGTTGATGGTGTGGCCGCCCCAGTGGACGGAGGCGTTTTTTGCCTTGATGGTGATGCCCTTCTCTTTCTCAAGGTCCATCGAATCCATCGCGCGCTCTTCCATTGCCTGGTTGGCACGATAGACCCCACCTTCGCGCAGCAGTTTGTCCACGAGCGTCGTCTTGCCGTGGTCAACATGCGCAATAATGCCGATATTCCGAATTTTGCTGTTCATAAATTACGTCCGAGGAGAGCTTGCACGCCTCAGAAGGCGGGTCAATCTAGTGGAATCCGCCAAAAAAGCAAGACTTTTGAGGCACTGGCATGGCCCTTCGTCTCATTGTCCACCGGGTCATTCTTCCCCCCGGCCTGCCATAACGAGCATGCCGAGAGCCGTGTGAAGAATGGTGGAGACGAAGGGAGTTGAACCCTCGACCTCCGCAATGCCATTGCGGCGCTCTCCCAACTGAGCTACGTCCCCAACCGGTTCTTTGCAAAATGCGGTGATATGCTACCGCCCGCACCTGCGATTGTCAAATCTGGCGTGCCCAAGCCTCCGCCATAGCACAAAGCCACTGCTAAAAACTGCTTTACAACCCCGCTGTGGCGTCGCTAAACTCACGGCTGTTTAACACTGGAAAGGCACAAGACACTAAGGCAATGATCGCGACGATCAAGAAAACAGAAGTCACCAAGCAATTTCAGCTTCACCCGAAAGACACGGGCTCGGCGGACGTGCAGATCGCATTGTTGACAGCTCACATCAACGAGTTGACCCAGCACCTGCAAGCGCACGTCAAGGACCACAGCTCGCGGCGCGGGCTGCTGAAAATGGTAGGCCAGCGGCGGCGGTTGCTCGATTATTTGAGCCACACCGACACCAAACGCTACCAGGAATTAATAAAAAAACTGAACCTGAGAAAGTAGAAAGGCGATTGCCCCGGCAAGCATTGGAGGATTGATGGATTGATGCCCGCCTACTCCGCGCGCGGCGCGGGTGGACATCATTCCATTAATCCGATACCTGCCGGGCGGTCGGAACCCACATGCAGCATACTGTAGTCCGTACTCTAGTCGGAGACAAAGAACTCATCATCGAAACCGGCAAGTTGGCCAAGCAGGCTGACGGCGCCGCCATCGTCACGTGCGGCGACACGGTCGTCATCGTAACCGCAGTGGCCAGCGGCTCGACCAGGGACGAACTCGATTTTTTTCCGCTGACGGTTGACTACCGCGAGAAGGCGGCAGCCGCAGGCAAATTCCCCGGCGGTTACTTCAAGCGCGAAGGACGCCCGACGGAAAAAGAAATCCTCACCGCGCGCATGGTGGACCGGCCCTGCCGTCCATTGTTCCCCGAAGGCTTTTACAACGACACGCAGATCATCGCGATCCTGCTCAGCGCCGATGGAGAGAACGATCCCGACATGCTCGCCATCAACGGCGCGTCCGCCGCGTTGACGGTTTCCGATATTCCATGGCATGGACCTGTCGCCGCCGTGCGGGTGGCCCGCGTTGACGGCCAGCTCATTGCCAACCCGACTCACACCCAGCGCAAGGAAAGCGATCTCGACCTCGTCTACGTCGGCAGCGAGAACGAACTCGTCATGATCGAAGGTGCCGGCCAGGAAATCCCCGAAGCCGACATAATGAAGGCCATCGAATTCGCCCATGCGGAATCAAAGAAGATCATCACCGCCATTAAGGAACTTGCGCAGAAGGCCGGCAAACCGAAGCGCACCGTCAAGCTGTACACCGCCCGCCCGGAAGCGGTAGCTGTAGCCCGCGAACTTGTCGGCTCCCAGATTCTGGGGGCGATTCTCACATCGGGCAAGCTCGCCCGCGAATCCGCGGTTCGCGCCCTCAAAGACAAGATGGTCGAAGGCCTCAAGCAGAAGTTCGCCGACATCACGGATTTCGAACTCAACGAATCGTTCCACAAAATCGAGTCCGAAGCAGTTCGCGGCTCCATTCTTAACAACAACAAACGCCCGGACGGCCGCGGCGCACGCGACATTCGGCCGATCTACGGCGAGGTCGGCATCCTGCCGCGCACGCATGGTTCGGCCATCTTCCAACGCGGCGAGACGCAGGCACTGGTGATGACCACTCTCGGCTCCAAGTCCGACACGCAGGACATGGACGCATGGACAGGCGGCCCCACTGAGAAGAAGTTCATTCTGCATTACAACTTCCCGCCGTTCAGCGTTGGCGAAACGGGCCGCACGGGCGCGCCCGGTCGACGCGAAATCGGTCATGGCGCGCTCGCCGAACGCTCGGTCGAACCGATGATTCCCGATGAGGTGGATTTCCCCTACACCATCCGCGTCACGTCTGAAATCATGGAGTCGAACGGCTCAACCTCGATGGCGACGGTTTGCGGCGCGACGCTCTCGTTGATGGATGCCGGCGTGCCGATGAAAGCGCCGGTCGCGGGTATTTCGATTGGCCTGATCACCGACGAGAAGACGGGCAAGGCCGTCACGCTCACCGACATTCTCGGTTCGGAAGATCATTTTGGCGATATGGACTTCAAGGTCGCCGGGACCAGCAAGGGCATCACCGGTTTCCAAACCGACCTCAAGCTGCACGGTTTGAGTTTTGAATTGGCCAGGCAGGCGTTCGAGCAGGCGCGTGAAGCGCGGCTTCTCATTCTCGCCAAGATGGCGGACGCGATCAAGGCGCCGCGCGCTGAACTCTCGAAGTATGCGCCGCGCATCACGGCGATCCACATCAACCCCGAGAAGATTGGCGCGGTCATCGGCCCGCAAGGCAAGGTCATCAAGGGAATCGTCGAAGCCACTGGCTGCCAGATCGATATCGAAGACGACGGGACGATCCACATTTTCTCGACGGACGGCGAAGCCGCGGAGCGCGCCATTGAGCAGATCAAGGCGATCACCGCGGAAGTCGAGGTCGGCAAGATTTACCGCGGGAAGGTCGTCGGCATCAAGGAATTCGGCGCGTTTGTGGAAATTCTGCCGGACAAGGACGGCTTGTTGCACATCAGCGAAATCGCCGACCATCGTGTCAACAAGGTGGAAGACGTATTGAAGCTCGGCGATGAAGCGTGGGTCAAGGTGTTGGGGATCGATGACAGGGGCCGGGTCAAGCTCAGTCGCAAAGCGGCGATGGCGGAGAAGGACGCGGACGCGAAGAAACAGTAGTCACCTTGGTGCGACCTCTCAGGCACGGTTGACGGGCGGTGCGGCGGGCCAGTACCCCCTGCGGGCTCGGGGAAAATGTTTGCCATGCCTGCCGTGAATTCCTATATATCGACGCGAAGATGTCGTCAGCGTCTCTAATGGGAGGTCGCCATCATGCACCGATTCTCTAATCGAACGTCCCGGACCGCGTTCAGCGTTCTCGGCGCAGCACTGGCTGTCATGTTGATAGGCTGTGCTCTGCCCGCGTTGGGTCAGGACGCGACCGCGACGGGCAGCGTTGTCGTCACCAAGACCTTCTGGGAAATGTTCAAGGCGGGCGGCGTGACGCTCTTCATTCTGGTGGGTCTGTCCATCTATACCGTGACCCTACTCATCGAACGTTTCACGTATTACCGCAGCGCGGCGGGCAATGCCGAGGAATTGATCGAGAAGATCAGACAAGCCCCCACGCTGCCGGAAATGCACAAGGCGGTTGAACACGCAACCGGCATCGCCGGCAGGGTGATTCGCACGACAATTCAGGCCGCACGCGACGGCCACGAGCCCGAGCAGATTGAGGACCTCGCGGAAAGCGCGATGACGAAGGAACTCATCTCGATGGAACGGTTCCTGCCGCAACTCGATTCGATGGTGACGATGTGCCCGCTCATCGGATTGCTCGGCACGACGATCGGCATGATCAAATCGTTCAGCATCGTCGCGGCGATTGGCATGAGCGACCCCACCAAACTGGCGGGCGGCATCTCCGAAGCGCTCATCAACACCGCCGCGGGCCTCGCCGTGGCCATCCCGTCTCTCTTCGCTTACAACTATTTCACCGGCAAGAAAGAGGCGATCCTGATGGACATGGAAAAGAGCCTCACCGAATTGATGGTCATCCTGAAGTCGTCCAACCAACGCTAAGGCCGGCCGATGAAGCTCAAGCGTCGCCAGATCAAACGCGGACGCGTCGAGATCATCCCGATGATCGACACGATCGTCATCCTGCTGATTTTCTACATGAGCTTTTCGCGGTTTGCGGAGATGGAGCGCGAAGCGCGGATCACACTCCCCACGTCACGCGCCGGCGATGAGTTTCAGAAGACACCGAACCAGATTATCGTGAACATGTTCTCGGCGGACGACGTGACCGTTGGCGGTCATCCGTACAAGGTCGGCGACCTGCCGGATCTGCTGCGCCGCATGAAAGCAACCGACCCGAACCTCAACTCCCTGATTCTACGCGGCCGTCGGGAGATGACGTACCAGGACCTGAGCGCATTCATGAAAGTCTGCTCCAAGGCCGGCATCGCCGACGTCACGTTCGCGACACTGGAGCCATGAAGCTGACACGTCGAGCGAGAAAGCGCGGGCGCGTCGAGATTATTCCGATGATCGACACGATCCTGATTCTACTCATTTTCTACATGAGCTTTTCCACGTTTCACAAGAAAGAGAAGCGCATTGATGCGAAGCTGCCGCTCGTCAGCACCAAGGTTGCTCCCACGCAGGTGCCGCTCGACATTGTGTTGCACGTCAAGGACCGGGACCACATCATCGTCAATGGCGCCAACACCTTCGACATCCTCAGTATCCGCGATGCGCTGATGCAACTGGCCGCGATCGGCCAGGAGACCACCGTCATCATCGAGGCCGAGCCCGACACGAGCTATCAGGACGTCATCGGGGCATTGGACGCCTGCGCGCAGGCGCACCTGACGAAGGTCGCGTTCCGGCCGCTTGCTGAAAACATCGCCTCGGCCCAATGATCTCCACCGACATCACGCGCCGCCTGCTGGCCCTGTTCGCTGCTCTGTTGTTGGGAATAGGTCCAGCCGGGCGCGTCGCAGCGCAAGAACAACGGTCGGTTACGGAGAATGCTTTCAACGAAGCCCGACAACTCTACGACAATGGCAGGCTCACGGAGGCACTTGCCGCCCTCCAGCAATTTGAGAACCAGTACAGGTTCAGCGCGTTGATGCCGCAGGTGATCTACCTCCAGGGCCAGTGCTGGGTCGGTTTGCAAACGTATCCGAGGGCCGTCAGCACGTTCGACCGCCTCGTTAAGGATTACCCGTCTTCCGCCCTTATTCCGAATGCGATCCTCCAGCAGGCCGAGTGTTATCGCGAACTGGGGAATTATGCGAAGTCAGTCGATTTGTATCGCCGGTTTGAAACGAATTACCCGAAGCACGAGATGCTGCCACAGGCCTTGCTTGGCGAAGCGTGGACGCTCTTCAACCAAAATGACCTGAAAACCGCCAAGGAGGTCATCCAGAAGGTCCGCACCCGGTTCGCGAGCGATCCAGCAGCCTCTCTCGACGCACTATTCCTCAGCGGTCAAATCATGATGATGGAGAAAGATTACGTCGGCGCGAGTGAAGTCTACCGACAAGTTGTCAAGCATCGGGACAATCCGCGTGCGTCGGAATCACTCTTCCGGATTGCCGCCTGCTATCAATTGCTCGCCCACCTCGAAGACGCTACGACGGCCTATCGCGAGTTCCTACGCATCTACCCAAATGACACACTTGCCGAGCAGGCGCGGTTCGCGCTCATTCAGGTGCTCGCCGAACGCCATCAATTCGACGAAGTCGATCTCGAATCGAAGGAATTCCAAAAGAAATACCCCAACAGCCCCTTCGTCAGTGACGCGTTGTTCCTTCAGGCGGAGGCGCTGTTCGAACTGGGCCAGTTCCAGAGTGCGCTCGAACGTTTCCGGAACTTTGTGGCGTCGAACAAGAACCCGCAGCTTATTGAGATCGCCGATTTCGGCATTGCCGTTTGCTACGACGGCCTGCATGACTTCAACAAGGCGCGCGACGGCTACCTGGCGTTTCTCCAAGAGCATCCCAACGCCAAGAGGACCCCCGATGCGTTGTACCACCTTGGCCGCTGCTATTTCGAGATCTCGCAGGAAGCGTCCGACTCGAAGGTTGTGCAAGCGAACCTGGCCAACGCCATCAAGGTCTACACGATGTACCCGACGACAGGCGAGTTGATGCCCGAAGTCACGTTCCAACTTGGCTATCTTTACGCGTATCGCGCCGCACGGGACACTGGCCAGACTGGCAAACTGGCGAGCACGGCGGATTTTGAGATGGCCGTCGCTTCGTTTCAGGAATTCGTCAACCGCTGGCCTGACAATCGTCTGGTTCCTGAGGCGCTTTACCAGATTGCCCGCAATCAGTTCGCGCTATCGAAGTTCGACGACGCCGTCGCTGCCTATCAGCAACTTGTCTACCGGTTTCCCGACCACGACCTCGCGTCTTTCGCGGCGTACGAAATCGCCGACTGCTATGCCCGCGAAAACAAGCCCGGCGAAATGGTTGCGGCCCTGCGCGATTTCGTGAAGCGATACCCGCACCACGCTCGCGTCGGCGATGCGCTCTACACCGTGGCCTCGCAGCTCGAAAGCGAGAAGAAAGCGGATGAGGCCATCGCCGAGTACGGCAACGTCATCAGCCATGCAGCCGCGGCCTCGCGCCTGACGGACGACCTCCGCGACGCCGCCGTCGCCTCCGAGTTGCACATCGCGAGCATTCTCGAAAACCGCGTCAACTTCCCCAAGGCCGTAACGGATTGCGAGAATTTCCTTGGCAAGTTCAAGGATGATTCCGTCGCGGCCCGCGCGATGATCGTGCAGATTGCCACCTTGTATCGCAAGGAGAAGAAGTTTGATGAGGCTTATGTGAAGCTCGACCAACTTGTCACCCAATACCGGCAAAATGCGAATGTCCGCATCGCTGCCGCTGCCAGCACCATTGACTTGGCGCTCAGTGAAAACGATGCGGAACGCGCATACGCTACCGCACTGCAGTTACTTGCCGAACCTGAGACCGTTGACCTGCCGTCGTCGAGTTACCTCGCGGTGGGCAACGTCATGTTGCGGCGTGGGCAGTTTGCCCAAGCGCGAAGTGCATATCAAAAATCGTTCGCGCGCAGTCAAAAAGACACCCGCACCGCGGCTGCCGCCCTGGTGGGTTTTGGCGAATCCGAGCTTGGCCTGAATCAACTCGACCATGCCGAGGCGGCGTTCAACCAGGTGCTTGCCGGCGATCCACAAGGCCCCTCCCATGCAGAAGCTGAGTTGGGCCTCGCCAAAGTGTACCTCGCCCGCGGCCGCGATCGCGGCCCGAAGGACCCCGTCAACGTGAAGGCGGTTGACCTTCTCAACAAGGTCATGGCCGACACCAGAGGCGAGAGCACGGGCGAAGCCGCCTACCTGCTCGGCACCCACTTTTTCAATTCCAAGGAGAACGTGAAGGACAACAAGAAGACCGCGCTGGCGTACTACCTGCGCGTGGCGCTGTTGATGAGCGGCCCACAGGGCGAGGAAGCCGCCTTCCGCAGCGGCCAGTGTCACAAGGTGCTCGGCAACATCGAGGCAGCCCGCAGCGCGTTTCAAGCCTATCTCCGGCGATTCCCCACCGGCCAATTCGCCGCCGACACCAAGAAGGAATTGGAATCGTTGCAGTCCCCGCCGCAGGAGTCGTGAGCCATGAATCTTGTCACCGGCAAATTCTTGGTTTGGTGGATGGCGCAAAAGCGCTTCATGCGCTATTTCGTCATCGCCCTGTTGTTACACGTCGGCTTGCTGGCCGTGCTGGGGTCGATCAAGATCGTCGCGGTTGTCCCGAAGATCGTCGCGTCATTTGAGGCCGCACGGTTGCCCCAACTCCCTGCCGACAAGGAATCCGACGACCCGAACGCGGCCTATCGTGATTTCGAGTACAAAGGCCCGACGCTTGGGGCTGGCGGTGGCACGCCCGGCAAAGGCCCGGGCGGCGTTCCCACGGCCGCCGGCGGCACCCCCGGATCCTATCCAGCGCACATACTGACTCCGTCTGCGCAAGCAGATCAGGACAACGTAGCAGACGTCATTGGAGTCATGAGCGAGGGGGCGACTGCCATCGCGCGTCCCACAGGCGGCCCAATCGGCATGGGCCTCACGGCCATGGGTGGCTTGGGAGATGCAGCGATTGGCACCGCTGGAATCAAAGGCCCGGGCGGTGGCATTCTTGGCGCGCGCATGGGCCCGCGACGAACGATCAATCTTAATCAATACCATGGCAGTTCCGATACCGAGAAGGCGGTTGTAGCGGCGTTGCGTTGGCTGAAGGCCAACCAGGAACCGGATGGCTCGTGGAAATGCGGGAAGAGTGCCAGTGCCGGCACGGCGCTGGCAACGCTGGCATTTCTTGGGCATGGGGAAACTCCTGATTCAGCCGAGTTCGGCCAGACCGTCAGCAAGGGGTTGCAGTACCTGGTGCTGCATGTCGACACCAACGGGCTCATCACCGGTGCGTCGCCAGATTACATCGGTGGCAACTCCCAAGGCGTGGTGGCCCTCGCACTCTCGGAAGGTTATGCCATGACGCAATCACCGGCCTTGCGCGAACCGCTGGAACGGGCCGTGAAGATGATCATCGAGGAGCAATCTGCCGCGAAAGACAGACGACAGGACGTGGGCGGATGGCGGTATCGCTTGTCCTCCACTGACTCCGATGTCTCGGTCTCCGGCTGGATGATCATGGCGTTGAGGTCAGCCCTTGCCGCCGGCCTCGATGTTCCGCCGAAAGTATCCGACAAGGCCGCGCAGTTTCTCTGGAACATGTACGACACGAAAGATCCCGGCTTCGGCTACCAAACACCAGAACGCTCTCCAGCCATGACCGGCATCGGTGTTCTCTGCCAGCAGTTCCTCGGCAACGGCAAGGACCCGCGCATCCAAGGAGCTTTGGACTACTTGCGTGAACAGAAAGTCGAATGGGGCAAGACCCAGGGTGATTACGTGCTGTACGGCTGGTACTACATCACGCAGGCGATGTTCCAAGGTGGGGGTTCATATTGGCAGTATTGGAACCGTGAAATCCGCGACGCGATGGTCAAGAGCCAACAAGGCGACGGTCGCTGGATGCCGCCCCCCAACAGTACTGTCGAAACCAGGGAACTCGCCGCCACGCCGGCGTACTCCACCGCCCTTGGGGCACTCATTCTCGAAGTCTACTACCGGTATTTGCCGATCGATCAACTCATCGAGCAGGACGCAGGAGACGGCGTACCCGCATTGCCCAGGACCGGGACGGAACCGCCGCGCGACTAGACTGCGGCCGCAGGGAAAACCTGCGCAGAATTGTTCGCCAGCGCCCTAAGGTTTGCGGGCGCCGGGCTGGCACTCGGGCTTGTCTTTGCCCAGCGCTTCTTTCTTGGCCGTGATGTTGGTGGCGGATGAAATCTTCTCGCGGTTCTCCGCGATGTAGCCCTTCCACTTCTCGGGAACGTCGCTCTCCGTAAAAATCGCCTCCACCGGGCACACTGGCACACACGCCGTGCAGTCGATGCATTCGTCAGGATGAATGTACAGTCGATCACCGATTTCGTAAAAGCAGTTGACGGGGCACACTTCCACGCAATCGGTGTATTTGCAGCCCACACACGGTTCACACACAATATGCGCCATGATTGATCTCTCCTCTTCTTCTGTTGAAATTCCAGCGGTGAAACTGAGCGCGTCTTTGCTGCTATGCTATACTGCGAACCGTGACCCTTGCCAAGAGCAAACTACTGCCGCGCTGCCGCACGATCCTTCGCCGCCTGCGCGCCGCGTACCCACAGGCCCACTGCGCCCTGCATCACCGCAACCCGCTCCAGCTTCTCGTCGCCACCATCCTCAGCGCACAATGCACCGATGAACGCGTTAACCTCGTTACCCCGGCGCTTTTCCGACGGTACCGCACGGCGGCCGATTTCTCCTCCGCGCCGCCAGCCGAACTCGAGGCCATGATTCGCAGCACCGGTTTTTTTCGCAACAAGGCGCGCTCCATTCGCCGTTGCTGTACCCAACTCGTCGACAACCACGGCGGCAAGGTGCCCGGCACCCTCAATGAACTTGTCGCGCTCGACGGCATCGGCCGCAAGACGGCGAATGTCGTCCTCGGCGTCGCCTACGGCAAGGCGGAAGGGATTGTCGTGGACACGCACGTCTCGCGCCTCTCCCGTCGCATGGGCCTGACCCGCCAGACGACGCCTGAAAAGATCGAGGAGGCATTGATGAAAGTGGTGCCGCGCGAAGACTGGATCGAATTCTCCCACCTGCTGATCTGGCACGGTCGAAAACGTTGCAACGCCCGCAAGCCCGATTGCATCTTATGTGAAGTCGCAGGTGTTTGTCCCAAGATCGGAGTGCAATTTAAAGGAGAACGACATGCAAGAACTCAACGAAGGTGACAAAGCGCCGCCGTTTCTCGAGTTGACGTCCAACAAGGGTTCGACCTGCGTTGTGTATTTCTATCCGAAGGATTTTACGCCGGGATGCACGACGGAAGCGTGCGAGTTCCGCGACCTCTACGAGAGGATTCAGGAGAACAACGCCGTCGTCATCGGCGTCAGCCCCGACTCACCCGAATCGCACGAGAAGTTCATCGCCAAACACGGGCTGCCGTACATGTTGGTCCCCGACGAGGCTCACGAGGTTGCCATGGCTTACGGTGTGTGGAAGGAAAAGTCAATGTACGGCAAGAAATTCACGGGCATCGAGCGCAGCACCTTCG
>JBGPVO010000001.1:0-22023 GCA_041491705.1 Verrucomicrobiia bacterium | reverse complement strand
CATGGGCAAACGCCGCATCATTGCCGAAACAGGCGCCGGCCAGCACGGCGTCGCGACCGCCACGGTGGCGGCGATGTTCGGGATGGACTGTGTCGTGTACATGGGCGCGGTGGACATGGAACGCCAGGCGCTCAATGTCTATCGCATGAAACTGCTCGGTGCGGAAGTGCGGGCCGTCGAAGCGGGCCAGAAAACGCTGAAAGAAGCGATCAACGAAGCGATGCGCGATTGGGTCACGAACGTCCGCACGACGCACTATATCCTCGGCAGCGTGCTCGGGGCGCACCCGTATCCGATGATGGTGCGTGATTTTCAAGCCATCATCGGGCGCGAAGCACGGCGGCAGATTCTGGAGAAGGAAGAGCGCCTGCCGGACAAACTCGTGGCGTGTGTCGGCGGTGGCAGCAATGCGATCGGATTGTTCCACGCGTTCCTGCACGACAAAGACGTGCGGATGGTGGGAGTCGAAGCGGGCGGGGAAGGCATCCGGGCGGGCAAGCACGCGGCGCGGTTCCAGAAAGGCGGCTCGCTCGGCGTGCTGCAAGGCACGCGAACCTTTGTGCTGCAGGATGACGACGGCCAGATTATGCTCACCCATTCCGTATCGGCGGGACTCGACTATGCCGCAGTCGGTCCCGAGCACAGCTATCTGCGCGATTTGAAGCGCATCGAGTACACGTACGCGACGGACAACGAGGCGCTCGAAGCCGCCCAATTCTGCTCGCGAGTCGAGGGCATTATTCCGGCACTCGAGTCGGCGCACGCGGTTGCCTATGTAATGAAGAACGCAAACAAGATCGGCAAGAATGCAATCACGATCGTGAATCTGAGCGGTCGCGGCGACAAGGATGTCAGCCAAATGGCGCAGTTATTGAAACTATGAGGCCGTATTTTCGATGTCGCCACTGCAACAAGCGATTGGTTCCACTCGTGCAGAGGTTCGGGCATTATCTGTGGGGACGGGAACGGATTTGTCCGCGGTGCGGCAAGATTTGGCGGCTCAATGCCGCGTCGCACCAAATGCTGATCACCTTCGGCGTGATTGTGGGTGTGATTGTCGCGGTCGAAGCACGGGAATGGCTGCCAACACCCGAGGGCGGTATTTTGGTGCTGGTCTTATGGTTGCCGATATATGCATTTGTTGTTTGGCCCGCCATCTTCGCGTTGTTGGGCAATTACCGATTGAAATGAGGACTGCATGAGATCAATGACCGGATACGGCCGCGGTGAAGTGGCGAAGGACGGGTTCAAGTTCACCGTCGAACTGAACTCCATCAACCGCAAACAGAGTGATATATCGATCAATCTTCCCAAAGAACTTGTCGAACTGGAGCCGCGGATTCGGGATGAGATCAACGCGCACCTCTCGCGTGGTCGCATCAACGTGGTCCTCGCTTTCCACCGGAGCAGCGCGAAGGCGGAAGAGCAGGTCGAACTCGACACGGCGTTGGCGAAGGCGTACCACCGCGCGATTCAGAAGCTGCAAAAGGAAATGAAACTGAACGGTTCGCTCACACTCGATACGATTCTGCGGGCGCCCGGCGTGATGAAGATCGCCGAGTCGGCGCTGGACGCGGAGAGTGTCTGGTCCAACGTGGAAACCGCGTTGCGCAAGGCCATCTCGGGGCTGGTCAAGATGCGCGAAAAAGAAGGCAAGTTTCTGGCGAACGATCTCACCGAGCGGCTCAGCCTGCTGGAAGCCGGCCTGGCACTCATCAGGAAATCCGCCCCGGAGATCGTCACGCGGTATCGCGAACAGTTGCGCGCGCGCATCAAGGACGCAGGTCTGGATGTTCCGATGGATGATGAGCGGTTGGTCAAGGAAGTCGTTTTCTTCGCGGACCGCTGCGATATCTCGGAGGAAATCACGCGGCTCGGCAGCCATTTCAGCCAGTTTCACGATTGCCTGAAGTCGAACGAGCCCGTCGGTCGCACGTTGGATTTCCTCGCGCAGGAGATGGGGCGGGAGATCAACACGATCGGCTCGAAAGCGAATGCCGCCGAGATTTCACAGCAGGTGGTGAAGATGAAGGCGGAGTTGGAAAAGATACGCGAGCAAATCCAGAACATCGAATGAACGAACCCCAGCACACTCCGCCGCGTACCGGCCTCATCATTGTTGTCTCGGCGCCTTCGGGCGGCGGGAAAAGCTCGTTGTGCCAGCGGTTGCTGAACTGGTCGCCCAATATCGTGTATTCGGTTTCCTGCACGACGCGCGAACCCCGCGGCGGTGAAGAGAACGGACACGATTACTTTTTTTTGAGCACGGAGCAATTCGAGGAAAAGATTGCGGCCGGCGAATTCATCGAGTACGCGAAGTACAACAATAATTACTACGGCACGCCGCGCGGGTTTGTGGAGGAACACCTGGCGGCCGGGCGCGACGTATTGCTGGACATCGAAGTGCAGGGCGCGACGCAGGTGGCGCAGTGCGTGCGCGGCGGCAAGCTGGCCTATTCGGACGCGTTGGTGATGATTTTCCTGATGCCGCCATCGTTGGAGTTGCTGGAGACGCGGCTGCGCCGCCGCGGGACGGACAGTGACGAGACAATCCACAAGCGGCTGGCGCTGGCGCAACAGGAAATGACGCAGTGGCCCGAGTATGATTATGTGATCGTGAGTGGCCGGCTCGACGACGATTTCGAGCAGGGCAAGGCGGTTGTGATCGCCGAGAAATGCCGCACGACGCGCGCGGCCAAGGACGGCAAACCATGGCAGCAAAAAGAACTATCCTTCTAGGTGTCACGGGCTCGATTGCGGCGTACAAATCCGCCGACATGGCGAGCAAATTGACGAAGCTCGGCCACGAGGTGTTCTGCGTGATGACGAAGGACGCGACGCATTTTATCACGCCCCTGACGTTGCAAACGCTCTCGCAACATCCCGTGACGATTGATCTGTTTGAAGAAGGCGAAGGCGATTGGCGGCCGAGTCACCTGCAGCTCGCCGACACGGCGGACATGCTCGTCGTCTCGCCGGCGACCGCCAACGTCATCGCCAAGCTCGCGCAGGGGATGGCCGACGATGCGCTCAGCACCATCGCCCTGGCGTTGCGGCCCGAGGCGAAGGTGCTCATCGCGCCGGCAATGAACGGCAAGATGTGGCAGCACCCCGCGACGCAGGCCAACGTGAAGGCGTTACAAGCTCGGGGCGTGGACTTCATCGGCCCGGACAAGGGCCTGCTGGCGTGCGGCTACGAAGGCATCGGGCGACTGTGGGACGTGGATAAGATCGTCGAGCGAATTCAGAAACTACTGAGTTGAGTAGTGTGAAGGCGACCAATACGCTTGGCTTTCTGATCACCGCCGGGCCGACCCGCGAGTTTCTTGATCCCATTCGCTACATCTCCAATCGCTCGTCGGGGAAGATGGGTTATGCGATTGCCGAAGCGGCGCTGACGGTTTCGTCACGCGTCACGCTGGTCAGCGGTCCGACTGCGCTCAAGCCACCAAAGGGCGTCGAGTTTTTGTCGGTGACGACGGCGGAGGAAATGGCCGAGGCGGTTTGGGGCCGGTTTGACGCCGTTGATATTTGCATCATGGCGGCGGCGGTGTGCGATTTTCGTCCGAAAAAAACGTCGGCCAACAAAATCAAGAAAGGCACGTTCAGTGGGGCGTTGGAACTGGAGCCGACGCCCGACATTCTCGCCGAGCTCGGTCGCCGCAAGAGATCGCAGGTGCTTATCGGTTTTGCGGCGGAAACGGATGATATGGAGAAGCACGCGCGGGAGAAGCTGACACGAAAGAATCTCGATTTTATCGTGGCGAATGATACACACGCGTTTGACGCGGAAACCAATCGCGTGGCGATCATTGGCAGTGAAGGGAAGGTGGAACGGCTGCCGGAAATGCCGAAGATCGAGGTGGCGAAGATCATTATCGAGCGCGCAGCGCAGCTGGCCCATCGTGGCGGACTAGCTCGATAACGGCGACGAGTCGCCGGGTTTCGTGGAGAGGTCGGTGCGAATCTTTTCGAAGCGGTTGTCCTGGCGAAGATTGTCGAGATCAGGGTCTTTGGTGAGCCAGCGGGCGTCGTTGTAGCCGAGCTTGACGGCCTGATCGAGTGCCGCGAATGCCTCGTCCAGGTGTTTGAGCAGGGAGTAGCTGCACGCGAGGTTGTAGAACACCAGTGGATTGTCGGGACAAAGCCTCGCGAGCCGTTGGTCGATCTTGAGCCCCTTTTCCCACTGTCCGGTCTTGGTGTAGGCGTCGCCGAGAATCTGCAGCGCCTCAATGAAATCGGGGTCGCGATGCGAGATGCCTTCGAAGAACCGAATCTCGAATTCGAGGTCTTCCTTCCTGGCAGACCTGCCCCGCGGCGGTCTTGATTCCCGGATCGGCAACATGGCGACCAGTTCCCTTGAGTTAACCCGCGCCGTCGAGGCGCAGATCGTTGATTACGATCCCCGAAAGCAACTTCGGGTAAAAATCCGTGCTTTTCTGCGGCATCCGTGAATGCGCGTCGGCAATCGCCTTCACATCTTCAACCTGCGTCGAGTTCAGGAAAAACGCAAGTTGTGCTTTCCCTGCCTGCACAAGCTCTGCGGCCTTCTCCGGTTCACGCCAATACGTAACATTGGCTTCCTCGCGCAGACGAACCTCATCGATGCCCAACATGGCTTCCAGAATCCCGACGTGGAGAACGGCCACATCCAATGTATGCCACAGGGGGGGCTTGTTTGCAAACAACGGGCGGAGCGCATCGAGGCTCTTCGGCTTCAGCAGCGCGAATCCATCGCTGTCTCGCATACCCATGAGATGGTCTGCTGCTTTCATTGCGGCAAGCAGTTTCTCCAGCAACGGCTGCGATTCGACCACAAAGGCCTTCTCCAATTTCTTGCGAAAGCGCGGCTGGTCGAACGAGCCGAGATTGGCCACCGCTCGGTGCGTTGGCAGGACAACCAACCCGGGATCGCTCATGTCCACCAGCGTGGCCATGACGAATTCATAGGGCGAGTTCGGGTCGGGCTTGTCCGCCCCCGCGCGGCGCTCATCCCGGAATGCCAGTGCGGTCTCGTACCGATGATGCCCATCGGCGATGTAGAACTTCAAATCGCGCAGCGATTCTTGAGCGGCCTTGATTGCGGTCGTGTCGGCGATTTCCCAAAGCCTGTTCACCACGCCATAGTTATCCGTCGTGGTCAGCGTTGGCTCACCACCCGGAGCGGGTAGGGGGCCGTGCCGGGGGCGCGGGTATAACATGAATATCTGACCCTGCTGCGAACCACAGGCACGCAGCAGCGACAGGCGATCGGCCTTCGGCTTCGATAGCGTGTGTTCGTGCGGCAGTATCACGCCCTCGTCCCAGCGATGCAGCCGCACGCGGGCGATCAACGCTTTGCGCGTCCGCGTGCCGGAGCCATCGGGTGCCGCAAACGTTTGTTCCAGATAGTACAGCGACGGTCTCGTGGTACGGCGCAACACGCCATCCAGCAGCCATGCCTGGTACAAGTCGCGTGCGCGAGTGTATTTATTGTTCGATTCGGAGTCGCCCGCCTCTTCCTTTCCAAGCTCGATGCGCACGAGATTGTAGGGCGACAGCTTCAGGTACCGCTCGCGCATCTCGGGCGTGATCTTGTCATAGGGCTGCGTCAAGACATCGTCGGCTTTGACTCGTTGCGCGTTGTAAAGCACTCCCCGAAATGGTTGGATTTCCGCCATGCTGTATTCCCTCACCGTCGTCCAATTCTAGGCGGTGGCGCGCGCAGCGTCAAGCGCAGTGCGAGCTGCCAAACCGGGTGAGGAACGGAGGCGCGAGATCCATTCTTCGTTTCTGTTCGTATCTTGGGCGTCATCGACAACGTCGGCGTTTGTGTCGGGTTTTCACGGTGAGATGGGCGAATCGTTCGTCGCCAAGCAGGCATCAAACGGGTATGTTTAGAATGGTCGCAGTCATCGCGGTCGTCTTGGTGGGGACCAATGCCATGAGCCGGACTATCAACAACGCACAGGGAAGAGAAACGATCACGGTTGGCGGCGGGTGTTTCTGGTGTACGGAGGCAGTTTTCGAGGAGTTGAAGGGCGTCGAGAAGGTCGAATCGGGCTATTCCGGAGGCAAAGTGCCGAATCCGACCTACCAGGAAGTTTGCACGGGCGATACCGGACACGCCGAGGTGAGCCAGATTACGTTCGATCCGAAGGTGATTTCGCTGAAGGACATTTTGCAGGTGTTCTTCACTGTTCACGACCCGACAACCCTGAACCGACAGGGCAACGACGAAGGCACGCAGTATCGGTCGGTGATCTTCTATCGTAACGATGAGCAACAAGCCGTGGCCAGGCAGGTGATCAAGGAGATTCAGGACGCCAAGATTTGGGACGGCCGCATTGTGACCGAACTCGCACCGTTCACGGCGTTCTACAAAGCTGAGGATTACCATCAGGAGTACTTCAAGCTGCATGGTCAGCAGCCGTACTGCCGTATGGTGATCGCGCCGAAGGTAGCGAAGTTTCGCGAGCATTTTCGTGACAAGCTGAAGGACAACTGAGCAGGTGGCGAACGATGAAATCGACGGCTAAAATCGTATTAGTCGTACTCGGAGCGGCTATTTTCGGTGTTGGGATCCGAGCAGTCGTACCGGCGGCCACTGGCAGCGAAAGGAGCCCGAAGCAGGTGACTATTATTGATTTCAACGATGACGGCCAGCGAATCGGGCCGATCACGGTCGACAAAGTCGTCAAGACCGACGCAGAGTGGAAGAAGCAACTCACGCCGGAGCAGTTCAAGGTGACGCGGCAGAGTAGCACGGAGCGGCAGTGTTCGGCTGGATACTGGAACAATCACGAGTACGGTCTATACCGCTGTGTATGTTGCGACACGGCGCTGTTCAAATCTGATACGAAGTTTGAGTCGGGCACTGGCTGGCCAAGCTTTTGGTCGCCTGTTGCCGAAGAGAACATTGTGTTGAAATCGGACATCTCCTTCGGCATGGACCGCACGGAAGTAAACTGTAAGCGGTGCGATGCCCACCTCGGCCACGTGTTCGAGGATGGCCCGAAGCCGACCGGCCTGCGGTATTGCATCAACTCTGCGGCGCTGACATTTGTGAAGAAGAAATAGCGACTGGAGACGAGTATCTGGCGAAGGCCATACGGATGATTCCAACTGCGCTGTCACGACCTGATCATGAATGAAGATCCCGCCACTAGGCCGAAGCACATCGAGACTGCATTCAATCGCCGCGAGTTGCTCGTTGGAATTGGGTTCACGGTTGTCAGCGCGAGTGCGCATTTGGTGTGGAGTCCGATCGTCGCATACTGGCAGTTTATCGCGACGACGCTTCTGTTCGTATCAGGCCTGACTTTCTGGCTCCTCAAGGAATGGCGACGCTTGGGACGGTTCATCACCAGGTTTTATTGTGTGGCCGTCATCTTCGACATTTTCGCCGAGGGACTGCTCCAACCGTTTCACCGCTGCACCTTTGACAACATCCTGTGCACCGGGAGACTGTTCCTCGTGTTCTTCGTGTTCTGGCTGATCCTGCACCCCGCCGAACGCTGGTTTGCGGGCCGCAGGGTTTCCTAGATGCAGCGGCCCACCTGTAGCGGTCGTTGCAGGTTGCCGAGTCTGCCGTAATGGATTCTCCATCGTGGTCAGACCCGCGCGTTGGGCGGACCCGAAGTCGCGCTGGCCAACGAACATCTGGGTCAGCGGTTGGCCCGGGGTACCGATGGCAAAGGCCACGTGACTTGATGATCTCACGTGCGTTTGACTTGCGGGCGCGCCAGGTGTACTCGTCAATCGTATTGAACGCATCCCCCCAGAACGGCCAGCGGGTATTGCCCGACCCGGACATATGCCACACGAGACGCGTGAAGTTCTCGCACTTGTCAGAGTGTCTCGCATCGGCTTCCGTGCAGTGTCCCTACGCAGTGCCAGCCGGGCGCGGCTTTTTCTGCTCCCATCCCGACCGCTGCCAATTTGAGAAGGCGGCCAACGGGAGATTTGTTTGGGACGTTGCCGCGTAGCGTTCTGATCTCGTTGCGAGCACGGTAAGGTGTCGGCTCTCAGCGCGTTACATTCTGACTCCCCGCCAGGCTAACGAGTGCGGTGGCCTGCGGCAGCGGTCCAGGCGCCAGATTGCTCCGCCCAGTTCTCGAAGCTCACCTGGATGCGTCGCACGTCTGATGTCCGTTTGATCTCCATTAGGACGCCCTGCACGTCCGGAGCGTCGAGTTCCGCGCCGCTGTGCGGCAACCGTTCCAGGGAACCGGCAAGCCAGACGACGCCGCACGTCGTTCGCACGGAGATTTGTCCCAAGTCGATCCAGTGACGGACCAAGACCCGCCGCACGCGGCAGTTGATATCCAGATCACTGGTCTTATCACCGGCGTTGCCCATTTGCCTCCACCTCGGCCTCGCCGATCAACGCTTCGACCTTCTCGAACAAGCTGGCAAGCTTGAATGGTTTGTAGAGGATGTCGGTTTGTCCCAGCGAGAACTGCTGCGTCCAAAGGTCGGTGAACCCTGCCGATGCGGGCGAGAACGAGCGCGAGCAACCGCTGACGAAGAGCACGGGAACACATTGGATGGAGAACAATTCATGGTACAACTCGAAGCCATTCTTGCCCGGCATCTGAAGATCAATCAACACCAGATCAACGGTGCGACTTCGGAGAACGTTGAGGGCATCATCAGCACCGTTGGAGGTGAGCACCTCATACCCTTTAAATGTCAGGGCGTCGGTGAGAGTTTCGAGGATCCAGTGATCATCGTCGACGGCCAGTATGCTTTTCATAGGCACCTTCCCAGTGGCAGGAAACGCGCCAACATCGTTGCCGAATTGCAGACAAATCATCGCTTTTTTGAGTGTCCTCGTGGTCGGGCATGTGCCATTGACGGGTTGGAGCCAGACGCAGCGAAAAACGGCGAGAGTCAGGGCTAGACGGCCGAAGCCGTCCCGGATTCGGCGCGAGAAACTGAGGGATTGACCGGGGCCACGTCTGTCTGTTCCGGTGTCGGAGATTCCTTGTGGACGCCCGGCGTTGCTTGATCGAAAAGCTGGCGCACCTTGAGCGCGAGGGCATCACGGGACACGGGCTTTTGAAGATACGGGGTCCGGTCGTCGATCATGCCGTTACGGATCGCCAGCGCTTCCGGGTAGCTGGAACAGAACAGTACCTTGATCTTTGGCCAGAGCTTTCCGACCCGATACCCCAACTCCCGTCCTCCCATCTGGGGCATGACCATGTCCGTCAACAGCAAATCGAGGTTTTGTCCACGGTGCTTTTGAACGGTGTGAAGGGCATCCATGCCGTCCGTCGCCTCGAACACCGTGTAGCCAAGATCCCGCAACATCGTGGCCATATACCCGCGGACCAAGGCTTCGTCATCCACCACCAGCACGGATTCGGTGCCCCTGGGAGGAGCGAACGACTCATGATTCAGAGCATCCAAAACGGGTTCTCCCTGTGTTTGGTCACTGCTTGTATGGAGCAGTCTGTCCATACCAATTCCAATGGGGACTGGCAAGCCGGAAAGACGGCAAGGCTGCTCGCCTGCTCGAAACAACTTGCGCAACGAAGCGTGGAGCCACCCATAAGAGGTTCGACTGCCAATTCGCATGATGCTGGCAAACAGTTCCACCTTCGCTCCGAGGCTCTCCACATCGGAGAGGTGCTCCGAAGATGGGGGCTGATCGGGATTTATCATCGCCACGTGACTGCGTCTGATCGCCAGGGCCATGGATCCAACCTATCGCACCAGCCGTAAAATCAAATACTCGATGAGACCGAGCCAAACACCGATCCCCATCAGCACCCATGTCCTGAACAGGAACGTCTCCTCACGCAGTGGATTCTGTGACTTCATTACTGACTTCCTTTGCAGTTCTCCTCGAGTTTGAGCCTCTTCTTCCATCACTCAGCGAACCACTTACCAAAACCAACACGTCGTCTCCGCTTCAATCACTTGCAGTCCCTATGCCAACACGTGCGCATTCAGGATAGATGGGCCAACAAATGGCGCAAAGTGCTGCATTGCAATTAGATCGGCGTTGTCACTCTTGCAGTCGTGGATCGCTGCTGGTAACCGACTGTTCGGTAGGTTGAGCACAAGTGTTCAGCGCGTGTCCACCGCAATGGACATGAACAGGGGCAACTCTTGAACAGCCGCTGAAAGGATGTCGAGCGGACCCCGCACGGCGCGGCAGGTTCTATTGTGTTCATCAGACCGGCGACGCACATGCGATGCAGGCGGGCCTCGCCAGTCGCATGTAGATCCTTCAAGAAGTGGCGGCTCTGATGAACCGCCAGCAGACAGTAGTGCGCTGGCCAGCTTCAAACTTCCAGCGATCAGGATGCCGACAAAGATACCCATCACCAAACTTCAACGCGTACGAACAGCGGTCGGCTGACTCCATCAAGCAGTCCGAGAAGCCAAATACTGTACCCAGATAACGCGTCCGACACGTCTCCGGGTCAGGAAGGCGTTGGGGAGGGGAGGCCCGCTGGCGAGGTCAGGGATGGTGAATCCAGCGGCCAGGCAATCAGCGTGTCGTCCAATGAGTCGAAGCCCACAGGTAAGTCAGCCGATCACGACGCGAACGATTAGGTCAGCCTGACGTTGTCGGGGGAACCGAAGCAGCTGGGGGAATTTACGGAGGGCAAGCCGAGTACCTCGGGAGCGCCCTCGTTATCAGGCGGAACAGGACCCGCGGCCGGCTTTGGGAGTCGCACGGTGAGGACCCAACAGGCCCTGTGGGGACCAAACGGAACGATGTACACGGGCGAGGCGAGTGACGGCAAGCCCAATGGCCTCGGCGCGATGTCATGGCCCGATGGTCGCAGGTATGCAGGCAAGTTCCACGACGGAAAATGGATGGGACCGGCAAGATGACCTATCGAGACGGGAAGATCGAGGACGGCTTGTGGAAGCAGGGCAGGACGCAGTAGGCGCACGCGTTTAGCGCAGTGCGAATTGGTGCTGGGACGTTCGCGATGGTGACTTGCAGGCGATGTAGCGCTGGATGGAATCGACGAGGACGAGCTTCCTGCCGCCCGCGCCTTCGTAATCCAGCCAGCGCCATCCGAGCGCGCCTTCCTCGCAGAGGTTGTGGACCTTCTGGGGGGAGCAGGCGATGAGTTCTGCCGCCTCGGTGACCCTGACCCATGCCGCCGGGCGCATCATCCGCAGCCGGACTTCGCCGTTAACGGGCGAGGGGATCATCTGGACAAACCATGACTGCTGAAAAACAGACCCAGCGGACTTCGCTGGCCTTCTGCTCTTTGTCTTCCTTCTGGTGAGACTCATCGGTCGTGATCGCATCCGGCATCGGTGTCGCCTCCAACTGCCGCAGTGGGGATGAGACCGTCGTATGCCCTGAAACTGGCAGGAGAGATGATCAGACGTGTTCGGCGTGGTGTGGTCACGGCGACCGCGCCAGAATCAGCTTTGTTGCGCGGATGGTGACGGAGAGCGAACCGATCCTCGCGCCTCCGCTGCCAGCGCCACTGGCTGGTGATGGCGGGCAGGGCATCCGCCCTGCAATATGATTGCAGGCCACGGTACAACTTTTCGAGCCTGGACATCAGCAGCTTGCAGCTTTGTGGTTTTCAGCTTGAGTTTGCAGCGGGGTTGTGGTCTGCTGTGCGTCGAACCAATATGAATATGTGTGCGTTACCACAATGCCCAATAATTATCGAAAATCGATAGCCATGTCAACATCAAATTCCGATGCGCGCCGGGTCTTCACCGCCAATTTTCGAATGTTGCTTTCCGCCGCTGAGTGGACGCAGGTCGAGGCCGCGGAACAACTCGGCATCAGCCAGGGTTCCGTGAGCGATTTCCGATCGGGTAAACGCGTGCCGTCCACCAAGGGGGTCGAGTCGATCGCCTATCGCCTCGGCATCCCTGCCGGAGCGTTCACGTCCAGATTCATCACGCTTGACCAGATGCACAAACTGCTGTCGGGCAACCGCGCGTTGAGGATCGCCGAGCCGCGCGCGGCCTATCGCGCCGGCAAACCCTACGACCCGTGGCTCCGCTCACTCAAGCAACGCTGGAAACGCAGCCCCAAATCCCGCGACGACATCCGCGTCGCCGTCCGAATCCTCTTTGGAAAAGAGGCCCGCTACGTCATCAGGTGGCTGGAAGCGAAGTGACCGCTCGCGGCGGATCACTCCGGCCGATAGCATAAGTGCGTCCAGAGCACCCAGAGCGACGCGCAGATGGCGAGGCCGACGCTGGCGCTCCCGAGCGCGGCCAGTGTGGAGCCCGCATACACGAGTGGCCCCAGTGTATAGGCGCGACGGATCCGCGCGAGTGCGGCATCGGAAACGTCGGGCCGCACGAGACGACGATTGCGAGCCAGTGACAGGAAGAGCGCATCCCAAGCGAGGCTAACCACAAAGAATGTGCCGCAATAAAACGCAGCAGAGGCACGGCAGGCATCGGTCGCCAGATAACGGGCGAGCACCGCCGTCGGAAATGGCACGAACGTCACCATCAACAACACGAGTCCATTGGCAAAAAATAGCGGGTAATCGACCCCGCGTGCCAGACGGATGAGCCCGTGATGGTTGACCCACATGACGAGGATCACGAAGAAGCTCATCGTAAACGCGAGCAGCGATGGCCACAGGGCGATCAGCTCACCGGTGAGACGCGCATTGGTTGCGCCCGACACCGCGAGGGTGGGCACGCGAAACTCCAGGATCAACAACGTGATCGCGATGGCGAACACCCCGTCGCTGAACGCTTCGAGGCGGTTCGTGCTGTTGCCCTTGCCAGAACCCCCTTCGGCGTCGATTCCTGTTGGCGCCCGATTCATGGTGAAAACGCTAGCGCCGTGACGCAGGGGTCGCAAGCCGAAACGCGAGGGTGTGGCCAGTAGCCGGCTCTCATGCCAAGTCAGACGGCGGACCCATGTGGTGCGTGCGGCCACCAGCGGTGAACGCGGTGACAGTACGCCGCGTAGCTCTCGCCAAACTTTCGCCGCAACACGGGCTCCTCGTACAGCACCACGAAGCAATGTGCCGCGACAAAGAAAAAGATCGTGTAGACCACCAGTGGAAAAGACTGGAACAGCAGAGCTTCTCCCAAGAGGATGGACACAACGCCCACGTACATCGGGTTGCGAACGCACCGATACGGCCCGCGCACGACCAATTGCCTGGGCGGATCAACCGGCGCAAGCGTGCCGCGTCCAAAAACCGTGAAATCCCAAATGCACCAGACAACCATGGCCACCCCCACACTGATCGGCAACAGGCCGAGCCAACGCCACAGAGTCCAATGCTCGAATTGGGCCGCCTGGGTCTGATGCACGATGAGATGCGGAACCGCGACCGTGACGGTTCCCGGCAGCAGCAACGCAAACAAGATGCTTCGCAGTGCCAGCATAACCAGCATGTCCCACGTCGGCGTCCTGCTTATCCACCCTTCCGCTTGTGAATGATCAGCGAGTTGCCGTCGGGGTCGGATACGACCGCAATGTGGCAAACGGGTGTCTCGTGCGGTTCGCTGACGAACTGGCAGCCGCTCTGGCGGAGACGGTCGATCGCCTCGCCGAAATCATCGAACTCAATCGCCGCGCAACCGCCGGCAGCCGACGGCTTGAATTGCGGTGCGCCGGCGCCAATGGCCAGGGTGCCGGGACCGATATCGTACTCGATCATGCCGGCGGTGTCGTCGCCGAATCGATGGGAAACCACAAGGCCCAACACACCCTCGTAGAAGTGACGCGACCGCTTCAAGTCTGTCACCGGATACACTGTGAACGCGATTTCAACGGCTTTCATTCTTGCCTATCTCCTGCGATCGAGTGTGCTGTGCGCACGGTGCCCAATCTCAACGTGGGCCACGTGGGATTGCGCCAAGAATTGCGATTTGTCGGGAGTGGAGGATGGGCTGCCGTGCCCGTCGCGCGGGGCATAGTGCAGGCTTAAAAAGTACTCGAGATCTCCCGCGCATACCAGAACCACGAACACCAGTAGCTTCGCGAGGCCTGCCAGCGCGTAGAGCGTGGGGAATGTTGACCACGTGTAGCCGACACACAGGATGCCAATCAACGCACCGACCAGCGCCACATACATCCACGCGATGAAGAGCGACCGCACCCATCTGCGGTGCATCCACATCCCCACCAGAAGCACCGTTGTCACAAAGGCGTTGGCCGCAAGGAATGCGAACTGCTTGTCGATGGTGGCCTGGGGTACCTCCAGCACCGGTTCGATTCGCACAAAGTACAACCACTCGGCGATATCAGCACCGCGCAACACGACAAACATCAACGCGATCAACAACCTCGCGCGCGTTTGAAATCTCAGTTCCCTCCACCTCGCCATCAACACATTCCTCTCGCATGTTGTTCACCGGGTACAACGGTCGGCCCGGTGAAATCAACTTCCGTGTCAGCGTCTGTTTCCCGCGACCTTTCCAATCGACACGCCTCGCATTATCCGATGCATAACGCTACTGCCTCCACGCTCGGCTCGCAAGTTGAAAGACCACATCCTCCTGATCTATGTGCCGGGCAGCACGACAGGGAGGCCTCGCGGCAATGTCTCGCTGTATGTGTAGGCCGCCAGTGCCCGGCGGTGTTCTCGTCAACTCGCTCAACTTCTTCGTGAGCCGGGAATCGGGATGATGCCTGGCTGCTAATGCAACAACCACACCAGTGCGAGTTGTGCGGGAGTGATGGACAATTCGTGCGCCAAGCCAGGAGCGGCGACCACGGAACGAGCGCGATGCCGAGTTCGTGCAGCGCCGGAAGAAGTTCGATCTCCACTTCGCGCCGCCACAACGAGTATTCATACTGGACGGCGGCGATTACCCGTGAAGCGGTCACGCCTTCTGTGAATGCAACGCAACCCGGTTGCCTTCACTGTCGAGGAACACGGCGCGATAGCCGTCGGGGCCGATTTGTTCCTTCTCCACCAAAACCGTGCCGCCATTCTGTTTGACCGCCTTGATGACATCATCCAGCCGGCCCTCAACGCTCAAATACACGAGCGGGCCTCGGTCAGTCGCGGCCTTCCAGGTATCGCTTGAGCGGCTGCCAATAATGCGTTCGCCAGCCACTGTTCTTCCTCGCGTAATCACCCGACGGGACGCCCACTTGCGTGAAGCGGAGCCGGGTCTTGCCGCCGGCCATTTTTGCGAGGGCGAACGTAACGATCGAATACGTGCCCTTCGGCCAATCCTGCGAGCGCCACGCTTGGACGATGCGTTTGGCGGGTTTCACCTCCAGCACGATCCCTGTGATGTAGGTGCCGTAACAGCGAAACGTGCCGCCCACCCGGCGGCTGATCCTGGCGGACGCGCCCGTAAACGCCGCGTGCTTCTTCTCGTCCATCAACGCCTCGAACACCTGCGCCGGCGTGGCGTGGATGGTCACCTGATGTCGGATCTCTTTGGTCATGCCCAAACGGTGGCACGGGCCCGCGTGCCTGTGTTCGTTGGCCCGGCCTACGTGGTGGCGCAGCACTTACACTTGTTGCGGAACACGATCTGGATTCCCACCAGGAGCACCAGGAACGGCCAGAGGATGCCGACGAGTCTTGCGCTCAACACATCGAGCGCCCCCAGCAAAAACGTCAGCCCGATCAACGCGATGAACAAGCCGGTCATTTTGTGACACGCACACGAACACTTGCCACCGGACGCTTGCGATGTTTCCATTGCGGACTCCTTTCAACAGAATGATTGTTGCCCCGTATTCTTCCCGTCTGACTTCCCACTCCGCCACCATGGTACCGCTGTAACGCTCCTACCTCAAGCCGAAAACAGCGTCCGCGCTCGGCCCGAGATGTTGCAAGACACTTCACAGATGGTGACACAAGCCTGCGTGCTTGTGCATTCAGGCTCCACGGTCAGGAACGGGTAATTGTGACACCAATCGCTAGCCGGCTTGCTTCCTATCCATCCACTTTTCCACCACCGTGGGAGTGAAGGAGAGCAGACGATCCAGCGCTTCCGACGGCTCGCGCGCGATAATCATCTGCGATAACTGCTCCGCCCGCAGGAAACGCGTGTCAGTCATGCGCGTAAGAAAGGAAACAAGCGGATCGTAATACCCGTTCACGTTAAGAAATGCGCATGGCTTCGCGTGCAGACCGAGTTGCATCCAGACGAACACTTCGATGATTTCCTCCAGCGTGCCGATACCGCCGGGCAGCGCCAGAAAAACGTCCGCCAGCGAAGCCATTAGCGCTTTGCGTTCGTGCATCGTGTCGACCACGTGGAGCTTGGTCAGTCCCGTGTGGGCAAGTTCTTTGCGAACCATATGGTCCGGAATCACTCCCACCACGCGTCCTCCAGCCGCCAGCGCCGCATCGGCAACAGCCCCCATCAATCCTGTATTCCCGCCGCCATACACCAGCGAATGGCCGCGCTGCGCAGCCAGCGCGCCTATTTCGCGCGCGGCGCGCAAAAACGCCGGGTCACTGCCCGGACTCGAACCGCAATACACGCACATCGTAATCATGTCTTTTGCCATCCGATTATGGACCTGGAATCACGCCAAGTTGTTGCATCAAACCCAGCGTGTCCATGATGATGCGGCTTTCGACCATTTTGCCGCCGCGGACGACGTCGATGAACACGCCCCAGACCGTCACCCGTCGGCCCGTCGCCGGTACGCCAAGAAATTCGCCGCGGTGCGTGCCCGTCCACGTGAAGCGGCTGACCACGTTGTCAGCTTCGGCGATCTGCTCGTGCGTCGTCCACACGATATCCGGGAACGCCTGCAAAAACGCCCCGATGGTTGCTTTCAGCCCCTCGCGTCCCGGTCCCTGGCCGGGGAAGGGTACGCGCTCAATGAAATCCTCCGCCACCAACTGATTCAGCGCATCCAGATTCTTCCAATTGATCGCCTCATCGACGAATCGTTGCGTAACGGCTTTGTTCTCTTTGATGCTCACTGTGCAGACTCTCCTTTTACTTGCGGTCTCACCCCGCAAGCGGCCGATCGGTTGCCACGCTACCGTCGCGGTGCCCCGCTCGCAAGCCGAAACGCCGGCAATCATCATGGTTGATTCGGCGGGTTGGCTTTGTAGCCGTAGTCTGTCAGCCTGCGAAATGCCGCGCACCCCAAGCCGAGCCCGCGAGACGCCATCAGCGCGTGGCAACAGTGTGGCTACACAGCAAATGACACCGTCGCGCATTACTGCGCGGCGCGGGCGGCGGCAGGCAGCGCGTGGAGATGGTGCTGGTGACCGGCGGCTTGCTCGAAGCAGGCGAGGGCTTCCTGATAGCGTTCGAGGCGATTCAGGACGTTGCCCTTGCCGATATAGGCGTCGGCGTGCGATGCGTCGAGCGCGAGAGCGTGTTCGTAGCTGGCCAGCGCCTCGTCGAGTTGACCCAGGCGTTCGAGGGCCGCGGCTTTCTTGATAAACGCGTTGGCGGTGGCCGAGTCGAGGGCGATGGCCTGTTCGAAACAAGCCAGCGCGTCGGTGGGATGTCTCTGCTCCAGCAAGGCCTGCCCGCGCGCGAGCAGGGCTGCGACACGTGGTGCGTTGCCGTGCACATGCGGCGATGCGTCACGGGCACGATCGAAGAGCGGAGGCAATCCGCCCCGGTTGCGGAGCGCCCGCAACAACGAGCGGACATACAGCGCCGTGCCGAGCATCACCAGGCCCACGCCCGTGCACAACGCAAAGAGCACGCGGCGCAAGGATTCGACCCGCTGCTCATTGCGGCGCGAGGCCGCCTCGGCTTGTGCCCGCGCTTCCTCGACGGCCTGGAGCGTGGCGCGCTGCTGCGTCTGAAGTTGCTGGACGGCCTGGAGTGCGAGCGTAAACGCGGCGGCCTTGTCCTCACGAGATCGAGCTGTCGCGTTGGTGGATGGATTCGCTTCAGCGAAGAGCGTGGGAACAAGATTCACGCCGAGCGTACAAACGAGTACACCCGTGCAGAGGACTCCACGGCAACTATTGCACGACATCTCGAAGGGTTCCCCGAAACGCGAAACTAGTGGAAAAACCGTAGGATTTCAACAAAAAACCATTTCTAGACGCGCGGGAATTCCGGGCCAAGAAGGATGGCGTTCTAGTCGCATCGACGGAACGCAGCATCAAGCAGCGCTGGCGGCACATCCGTAACACGCACGACTTTGTTACGGCTCGTCGCGCCGCTGATGATTTCGACCTGCCGGCGCTTCACCCCGAGCCACTCCGCGATGGTTTCCACGACCGCCTCGTTCGCGCGTCCGTCTTCGGGCGGAGCGGTGACGTAAACCTTAATGCTTCCGTCAGCCGTTTTCGTCACGGCGTTGCGTTTGGCGCGGGGGTTGACGCGCACGGCGAGCGTGATGGCAGGTGATGGCGGCTCCGTCATGTCGTTGTCGCTCCATCATGCCACGTGCTACGATGGGCGCAATGCAAACCGTCTTCCTCGCTGGCCCGACAGCGGTCGGCAAGAGCGCCATCACGCTGGAATTGACGCGACATATCGATGCTGAAGTCGTGTCGGCTGATTCCATGCAAGTCTATCGCGGCATGGACATCGGCACCGCGAAGCCATCCGCTGACGAACGCGCGCTCGTGCCGCATCATCTCATCGACGTGTGCGAAGTCAGCGATGCTTTCGATGCCAAGCGGTTCGTCGACCTGGCAACGAAAGCGATTGCGGGGATTCACGGGCGCAATCGCATCGCCCTCGTGGTCGGCGGCACGGGATTATACGTGCGGGCCCTGCGGCGCGGGCTCTTCGAAGGCCCGTCACGAAACGACGAATTGCGCACACGCCTGGAGAAGATGAATGCCGCACAGTTGTTCGAGGAATTGCAACACGTCGACCCGCAGACCGCGGAGCGCATCGACCGCCACAATCCGCGCCGGCTCGTGCGCGCGCTGGAAGTGTTTCATGGAACGGGCAAGCCGATTGGCGAACTGCAGTCACAATGGAACCCCCCTCACCTTGATCCTTTGCCGCAAACGACAGCGGCGTCTCGCGGACTCGGCTCCCCCCAAATGGCAGGGGAGAGGAGATCTCCCTCGCCCCGTTCGCGGGGAGAGGGTCAGGGTGAGGGGCCTGCGTTTTGCCTGACCCGCGCGCGCGACGACCTGTACGCGAGAATCGAAAGGCGGATTGACGAACAGATCACGACTGGTTGGGTCGGAGAAGTGCAACGGTTGTTGGCGCGAGGACTGGAGAAAAACGCGACCGCGATGCAGGCGGCGGGCTATCGGGAATTGGTCGCACATGTGCGTGGTGACCTCTCGCGGGCTGACGCGGTCGCGCTGATCAAGACGCGCACCCGGCAATTGGCCCGGCGACAATTGACTTGGTTTCGACGCGAACCTGAGCTAGATTGGATCGAGATCGGGCGCAATGAACCACCGTCGGACACGGCGAAACGTGTCCTCGGAATCATTCAACAACGGGAGAACAGTTCAGTAAGTTGAAGATGTACGACACGCAGGAGCCGCTCCGCGAGCGCGCGCTCCTCATTGGATTGGAGAGACCCGGCCACGACAAGTGGGCCGTGAAAGATTCCCTTGAAGAACTACGCGAACTGGCGGTATCCGCCGGCGCGGAAGTCCTCGACCTCATCAGCCAAAAACGCGACACCCCGGCGGCGCCGACCTTCATTGGCACCGGCAAAGCTGGAGAGTTGGCCGTCCGTTGCCGCGACACCGGGGCGAACATCGTGATTTTCGACGACGACCTCTCGCCCGCGCAGGCCCGCAACCTCAGCGAAATTCTTGGCGAGAACGTGAAGGTACTGGACCGGACGGAACTCATCCTCGACATCTTCGCGCAACGGGCGCGCACGCGCGAAGGCAAGATTCAGGTCGAACTCGCGCAGCTTCAGTACATGCTGCCGCGGCTGGCGGGTTTGTGGACGCACCTGTCGCGCCAGCGCGCCGGCGTTGGCGCGCGCGGCCCGGGCGAACAACAACTGGAAGTGGACCGCCGCCGCGTGCAGGAAAAGATTCATCGACTCGAACGGGCGCTGGGCGAAGTGCAGAAGAACCGGCGCGTCGAGCGGAGCGGCCGGCAGCGGTTGCATTGGCCGCTGGTGTCAATCATCGGGTACACGAACTCCGGCAAGAGCACGTTGATGAACGCGCTGACGGGCGCCAACGTGCTGGCCGAGGACAAACTGTTTGCGACGCTCGACCCGACCACGCGCAAGCTGCGGATGTCGAACAACCAGAACATCCTGCTCTCCGACACGGTCGGATTTTTACGCAAACTCCCGCATCATCTCGTCGAATCATTCAAGGCGACGCTCGAAGAGGTTGTAGAATCGGACTTGCTGTTGCACGTTGTGGACGTCAGCCATCCGCAAGCGCACGAGCAGATCAAGGCGGTCGAGGTGGTGCTGAAGGACATCGAGGCGTGGGGGAAGCCCACGGTGGTCGCGCTCAACAAGATTGACAAGCTGGAGGACGGAGCCACGCTGCTGGAGAAGTTCCAACGTGACTTCGACCACGCGGTACCGATCTCGGCGAAGAACCAGGAGAATCTGGATGAGTTGCTCGATGAGATTGCGAACCGATTGAAGGATCGGCGCGTGGACGTGACGTTGTCGATCCCGCACGACCGCGCGAAGACCATCGCGTTGGTGTATCGCAGCGGTTACGTCATCGCCCGCGAGATGGAAGACGGCAACGTGGTGCTCCGGGCGCAAATCCCCAAGGTGTTGGCCGGCGAATTGACCCCGTATGTGGTGGACGAAGAACAATAACTGCAGAGCAACGCCTTCTCATCCACAACCCGGCGGAGGAATCGCCGTTGGGAGGCCGATCCTGCTGGCGCTCGCGGCATTGTGTCTGGTACTCAAGCCGCTCAGCGCGGATGATCCCGAGCCCGTCCGCGAGTGGGAATGGATCATCATTCACCACAGCGCCACCCGGGTGGGTTCCGCCGAGGTGTTCGACGCGGCGCATCGCTCCCGCGGCATGATCAATGGGCTGGCCTACCATTTCGTCATCGACAACGGCACGGACGGCAAGCCCGATGGGTTCATCGAGACCGGGCCGCGCTGGATCAACCAGATGCACGGCGGCCACTGTCGTCAGGCCTACATCAACGAGCACGGCATCGGTATCTGCCTCGTCGGGAATTTCTCGGTCGATCAGCCAACCTCGAAACAACTCGACTCGCTGGCCTTGCTCATCCGCGGGCTGCAGGAGCAATTTCACATTCCGAACGATCATGTTCTAGGCCATGGAGAAGTGATCGGTGAATTTAGCGAGTGCCCCGGCTCGCAGTTCCCATGGGACGAACTTCACAAGCGACTGCGCGAGGGCGGCGGAACGAACTCGCCTGCTACCGCGGCGAGCATCCCCGCCCGTGATAAATAATGACTACCTACCTCATTCGGGAGATGCCCGAGGGCGACCGTCCGCGTGAGCGGCTCAAGGAACGAGGCGCGGCGGTGCTCACCGACGCCGAGTTGATAGCCATTCTCCTGCGGACGGGAATGAAAGGCACATCCGCCGTTCAACTCGCCCAGCAACTTCTTCAGAAGTTCACAACGCTTGAGGAACTCGCCCGTGCGCCCGTTGAAGCCATCGCGAAAGTCAAAGGAGTCGGCGAAACGAAGGCGATCCAGCTCAAGGCGGCATTCGAATTGGCGCGGCGGCTTAGTGGCACGCCACGCAGCAAGCCGAAGACCATCAGTTCTCCCGCGGACGCCGCCGAGGCGCTCCGCGAGGACATGCGGTTGCTCGACCGCGAGGAATTCCGCGTGCTCTTACTCAACACCAAGAACGGCCTCATCAGGAAATGTCCGGTTTCACGCGGCTCGCTCAACGCCAGCATTGTTGAGCCGCGCGAAGTGTTCAAGGACGCCATCGCCGCCTCCGCTGCGTCGATGATTCTCGTGCACAATCATCCCAGCGGCGACCCCACGCCCAGCGCCGAGGACGTCACCGTCACCAAACGCCTCGTCAAAGCCGGCGAACTTCTCAACATCTCCGTCCTCGACCACATCATCCTCGGCCACCGCACCGCCGGCCGCGACCAGGACTTCGCCAGCCTGAAGGAATTGGGATTGATGTAGCTAACGAGAGCAAGGAGTGGATTTGTTGTGAACATACGTCTATTCCGCAACAAACTCGGAGAAGGTAT